>CALJBF010000060.1 GCA_938027385.1 uncultured Porphyromonadaceae bacterium
GACATGACAAAGGCTTTCATGCTGAATTTCAGCATGAAAGCCTTATTTTTTAGCCTTTAACTATAAAAAGAGACTGCCCAAACTTGTTAGACAGCCTCTTTTGCTTATTTTTTTTGAGGATTTTTTTTGAGGATTCTTATGAGGACAGTTCTGCAACATCCTCCACATCTATTAAGTTAATAGCAATGGCCTGGATTCTCGCGCCGCTATGCGGCTTATACTTCATATTATATACCATTGCCATAATAGTTTTTATCGAACCGTTTTATCGTACAGCAACAGATTTTTTTGTCAATCGGCGGGAATGTCTTAACTTTGTAAAAATTATCATTATCACCCCGCGCAGTAATGGACAACAAGGGATTCACAGCCGCCATGGCACAACAGATGGGTTGCGACACCGAGCAGGTGGCGCGCCTGGTGAGCGGATTCGCCTCGATATTAAAGCGCGAATGTGCCGACCTGAACCGCATAGCCATCCCCGGTTTCGGCGCTTTCCAGGGGGTGAAAAGAGATGAGGAGGTGCGCCGCGACCTCGTCACCGGCGCCGAAGTGCTGTATCCCCCCTGTATCGAGACAGAGTTCACGGCAGGTGTCATGCTCAAAAAGACCTTAAGAGAAAACCGCTGATGAACCGCACGATAGCCCTCCCCGCTCTGGTGGCCGCACTGGCCCGCACCAACAACTGCGCCGATGAAACCGCGTCGGAATTTCTGCATGCGCTGGCCCGCGTGGTGTCTAAAGGTCTGGCCGAAGATGGCACGGTGACCGTAAGCGGCATCGGCATATTCAAGATCATAGACAAGCCGGGTGGGCCGGAAGTGGATTTCCTTCCCGACGCCGAGCTTGCCGCCGAAGTGAACGCACCGTTCTCACTGTTCGAGCCGGTGGAACTTGCCGCCGGTGTTTCTGCCGCCGATCTCGACATGGAAACGGCGACTGTCACAGAGACAGCCGGGGTGCCTAATACCCCGGCACCCGCTGAAACGGAGGGAACTCCTGCCCCCGCCGCACCTGTTATCCACGAGCCGGTAAAGCCCGAAGTCCCCGCCGGTATGCCCCCGGTACCTGCGGCAGTAGCCGACACGGTGGCCGACACTTCCGCTCCCGAGACAGAACCCGAGCCGGAAACGGAAACCGTTCCGGAGCCGCAGCGCGAGCCCGAAACGGAGCCGCAACCCGCACCTGCCCCCGAGCCGGAACCGATACCCACCCCGCAACCCGCACCCAAGCCGCGCACCATCAACGAGACCTACTCGCAGACCACGCGCACATATACCGCCGCAACACACGAACCCGTGCGCGAGGAGCGCATCGTCAAGGTCGTCGACCGGCGTCCCAACCGCTCGACCGTGGCGCTGGCCGCCGTCATTGCCCTGGTGGCCGGTCTTGTAATCGGGTATCTGGCATACGACTGGCTAAACTTTAACGGTCCCAGAAACGTTGAAATCTCGGCAGAGAAAGTCAACGTGCACCCCTCCGTACCCGTTGTCTTTGAAACCGATACGACAGCAACAGAGGTTGTGCCCGCAGACACTGCCCGCAACGCGGCAGCCGCTGCTGAAAACCGCGCCGCACAGACCGCTCCGGCCGAAACAGCCAAAGCCCCGGCGATTGTCACCGATACCGTCGGAGGGCGCCGGTACCTTTCGGTGATAGCCCGTCAGCATTATGGCAAAGACATCTTCTGGGTCTACATCTACGAGGATAACAAAGACCGGATTTCCAATCCGAACAACGTGCCCGAGGGACTCGTGGTGGTAATTCCCCCCGCCGAGAAATACAATATCGACCCCGCCAGCAAAGAGAGCGTCCATGCCGCCGAGCGCAAGGCCAATGAAATCATGCAGGGTCGTAAATAAAGCTTTGTCAGTCTGAAAAATGTTTAATTATTAATAGTGGTTTACTATTGATAGATAAAATTAACATTTCGTTTTCACACTTTGCCGCTTAATTCCTTACTTTTGCACTACTGAAGCCGATTTGTGCATCCGTTGTTGCAACGCTTGTCTGCGTCCGCCGGCAAAGCCATGTAATTCAGCACATTGAACGCACCCCGACGAAAGCGCCGGGCCGTTGCGGCCATTTACGCAATCACCTCTACAGACAAAATAACAAAAACTACATATAGTAATTCAAAACTATGAGTGACTCGGTAAATATCAGAGAGTTAAACGACCTCGTCGCCGGCAAGAGCAATTTCATCTGCCTGGTAACACAAGGCATGGACCAGACCATCGTAGGCCAGAAACACCTTGTGGAATCACTGCTCATCGCCCTGCTTTCAAACGGCCATGTGCTGCTCGAAGGTGTGCCCGGCCTGGCCAAGACCCTGGCCATCAAGACTCTCGCGCAGATTATCGACGCAAAATACAGCCGCATCCAGTTTACCCCCGACCTGCTCCCGGCCGACGTCATCGGCACCATGGTCTACTCCGTGAAGTCAGAGCAGTTCCAGGTAAAGAAAGGCCCGATCTTCGCCAACTTCGTGCTGGCCGATGAAATCAACCGCGCTCCCGCCAAAGTGCAGTCGGCGCTGCTTGAGGCCATGCAGGAGCGCCAGGTGACCATCGGCGACAAGACCTTCCGCCTCGACGAGCCCTTCCTGGTGATGGCCACACAGAACCCCATCGAGCAGGAGGGTACCTATCCCCTCCCCGAGGCACAGGTCGACCGTTTCCTGCTCAAGGTAGTGATCGGTTATCCCACCCGTGAGGAGGAGAAACTCATCATCCGCCAGAACCTCAGCAACGAGCGCCGCGAAATCCGCCCGCTCCTGCGCCCCGAAGAGATTATCGAGGCCCAGAAGGTGGTTGAGAAGATATACATCGACGAGAAGATCGAGCGCTACATAGTAGACATCGTGTTCGCCACCCGTTTCCCCGACGAATACGGCCTGGCCGACCTTAAGAGCATCATCGCCTTCGGCGCCTCGCCCCGTGCGTCGATCTCGCTGGCCCGCGCCGCCAAGGCCTACGCCTTCCTGCACCAGCGCGGATATGTAATCCCCGAGGATGTGCGCGCCGTATGCCATGATGTGCTGCGTCACCGTATCGGTCTCACATACGAGGCCGAGGCCAACAACATCTCGGCCGACGAGATCATCTCGGAAATCCTCGACAAGGTAGTAGTGCCCTGATGCCGGGCCGTCACCCGTCACAAACCGCCTCTGAAACATGGACGCCAACGAACTGTTAAAAAAAGTACGCCGTATTGAGATCAAGACCCGTGGACTCTCGCAGAACATATTTGCGGGCGAGTACCACTCGGCCTTCAAAGGGCGCGGCATGACCTTCTCGGAAGTGCGCGAATACCAGTATGGCGACGATATCCGCGATATCGACTGGAATGTCACGGCGCGCCATAACCGCCCCTACGTCAAGGTCTACGAGGAGGAACGCGAGCTCACCGTGATGTTGCTGGTCGATGTCAGCGGCTCGCGGCTTTTCGGTGCTGTCGGCGCCCCCAAGCGCGAGATGATAGCCGAAATCGCCGCCACAATTGCCTTCTCGGCGATTCAGAACAACGACAAGATCGGCGTGGTCTTCTTCTCGGACCGCATCGAGAAATTCATCCCGCCCAAGAAGGGGCGCAAGCACATACTGTTCATCATCAGCCAACTGCTTGACTTCACCCCCGAAAGCCGCGGCACCGACATCGCCATGGTGCTCAGATATTTCTCTGACGCCATAAAGAAACGGTGCACCACATTCCTCATATCAGACTTCATCGACCCCAACGACTACTACAAGGCGCTCTCAATCGCCTCGAACCGTCACGATGTCTACGGCATCCAGGTCTACGACAAGCGCGACGCGCAGATGGCCGACGTGGGCCTGATGCGCATCCAGGACCTGGAGACCGGGCGCCAGCAGTGGGTCGACACATCGTCGAAGAAAGTGCGCGACATGTACTCGCGCTGGTGGTACGGCCGCCAGCAGACCATGACCGACACGCTGAAACGGTGCCGCGTCAACTCATGCTCGGTGTCGACCGACGAAGATTATGTCACCGCCTTGATGGGACTTTTCAAGAAACGTTTATGAACCTGAAAGCAAAAATATCAGCAACGGCAATGGCGCTGGCGCTCGTCGCCGGAATGGCCCAGGCACAGCTGTCGGTCAAGGCATCGCTTGACTCGACACGCCTTGTCATGGGCAACGTCACGGCCGTGCGACTCGATATCGTAGACCGCGCCGACTCGCCGGCCACACTGCTGGTCGACAAAGAGCAGATGCCCCCTCAGGTAGAGCCTGTCGACTGGATCGACGGCGACACCACCGACATCGGCAACGGCCTGGTGGAGATAAAGCGCGCCCTCATAATACAGTCGTTCGACTCGGGAGTATATACCCTGCCGCCGTTCTGCCTCGTCTCGGGCCGTGACACCGTCAGGTCAAACAAGCTCACCATAAAGGTGGAGCCGGTCGACGTGAGTCAGATGAAAGACATCAACCCCATCGCCGACGCCATCGACTTCGAGAAGAAATGGTATGACTTCCTCCCCGACTGGCTCGTGGACTACTGGCTGTGGATGCTCCTCGCCGTGGTTGTCATAGCCGGCGGCGTGGCCGCATACCTCATCGCCACCCGCAAGGTGAAGGTGAACATCATCCCGCAGAAGAAGAAACTCCCCCCCTACGAGATTGCCGTGCGCCGTCTGAACGCCTTGAAAGAGGCCGGCCTCTGGGAGCGCGGCCAGGAGAAGGACTATTACACGCGGCTTATCGACATTCTGCGCGACTACCTGCAGGAGCGTTTCGGCATAAACGCGATGGAGATGACCTCGCAGCAGATTGTGAAGGCCCTGTCGGCCAACGAGGCCACCCGCATGCCCAACCGCCACATGCGCAATATCGTGGAGATCGCCGACTTCGTGAAATTCGCCAAGGCGCGTCCGCTGCCCGACGACAATGTGAAGGCGTTCAACAACGCCATGCAGTTCGTGGAGGAGACACGTCCGGCTCCCGAACCCGAGGCAGACGGCACCGGCGGCTCAGCAGCTGCCGCCGGCACTCCGGCACCCGCACCGGGTCAGGCACCGTCAGCCGGCACCAACCCTAAAAACGGAAAGGAGGATAGCTCATGCAATTAGCCCATCCCGGCCTGCTCTGGCTGTTCCTGATTTACATACCGCTGATAGCGTGGTATATTCTGCGCCACCGAGACGCATACCCGGCCATGCAGACATCCACGGTGTCGCCATTCGCGAAAATGGGACGCCCGCTGCGCCAGTATGGCCTGCACGCCATGTTCGTGCTCAGACTGCTGGCCTTAGGGTGCCTGATAATAGTGCTGTGCCGCCCGCAGAGTTCCGACGCCTGGTCGACATCGAAGACCGAGGGCACCGACATGGTCATAGCCCTCGACATCTCGTCGTCGATGCTTGCCCGCGACTTCAAGCCCGACCGTCTGGAAGCCGCCAAGAAAATCGCCGGAAAGTTCATTAACGGCCGCGAGAACGACAACATGGGCCTTGTGGTGTTCGCCGGCGAGGCGTTTACCGGCGTGCCCATGACCACCGACCGCGCCGCCCTGACCAACTATGTGTCGGCGCTGAACCGCGAGATGCTTGAAGACGGCACTGCCATCGGCGACGGCCTCGCCACCTCAATCAACCGCATCAAAGACGGACAGGCCAAGTCGAAGAGCATCATCCTGCTCACCGACGGCTCGAACAACACCGGCATCGTGGCACCGCTCACCGCGGCCGAAATCGCCCACAAGGCCGGAATCAAGGTTTACACCATCGGCATCGGCACCAACGGCACCGCGCCCTATCCGCAGATCAACATGTTCGGCCGCATAGAATATGTGCCCCAGCCCGTGGTGATCGACGAGGGCACGCTGAAACAGATCGCCTCGATCACCGGCGGCAAATATTTCCGCGCCACCGGCAACCGGGTGCTGGCCGACATCTTCGCCGAAATCGACAAACTTGAGAAAACCGAGCTTGACGTGCGCCACTTCTCGCATACCGATGACCGATACCTGCCGTGGGCGCTTGCCGCCCTGGGCATCTTCCTGCTCGAACTCATACTCCGCCAGACCTGGCTCCGCACGGTGCCCTGACGCCTTTATTAATACGACAACGAAATGACATTCGCATATCCGCAACTGCTGTATCTACTGTTGCTCGTCCCGGCGCTGTTCGGGTTGTGGCTCTGGGCGCGCATGGCGCGTCGCCGCAAACTGCGCCGTTTCGGCAATCCGCAGTATCTCGACGGCCTCACACCCGAGGCATCGAAGTACATGCCGGCCGTCAAGATTACCCTTGAACTGGCCGCCCTGGCCATGCTCGTCATAGCCGTGGCACGCCCGCGCGCAGGGCAGAAAGAGGAGGTCGAGACCACCCGCGGCATAGAGGTGATGATAGCTTTCGACGTATCGCGCTCGATGCTGGCGTCGTCGACCGACGATCCCGGCGGCGTGGCCCGTATCGACCGCGCCAAATATCTGCTCAACCGCATGATCGACAAGCTGTCGAACGACAAGGTGGGTCTCATCGTCTTCGCCGGCGAGGCATACACCCAGCTCCCGATAACCACCGACTTCATGTCGGCCCGCATGTATCTCGACGAAATCTCGACCAACATGGTGGCCACCCAGGGTACCGCAATCGGCACTGCGATCAACATGGCCATAAACTCGTTCTCGCAGAACGAGGATGTCAACAAGGCCATAGTTGTGATCACCGACGGCGAGAACCACGAGGGCGACGCCATAGAGATGGCAAAATATTCCAAGAGCCTCGGCATCGAGGTTGATGTGATCGGCGTAGGCTCGGCCAAAGGCGCTCCCATCCCCCTCGACAGAGCCAACGGCGTCTTCCTCAAGGATGACAGCGGCACACCGGTCACCACGTTCCTCAACGAGAGCGAGGCCCGCGAGATCGCCAAGGCCGGCGGGGGCGTCTACATCAACGGCTCGTCAAACAAAGCCGTGGGCGAACTCGTCGACAACCTCGACCAGATCAAGAAAGCCGACATAAGCCATGTGACCTACAAGGCAAGCGCCGAGCAGTTCCCCATCTTCGCCTGGATAGCCCTGGCCCTCATGGCCATCGACATGTTCGTGCTGCCGCGCAAGATCGGCTGGCTGAAGAAATACAACTTCTTTACCAAAAAGCAATGACACCACGCACCTTCCGACATATACTCCTTGCCGCCGCAGTGGTCCTCGGCCCCGCGGCGCTCTCGTCGTGCGGCAAAGCCAAGGCCGACGGCCAGACCGTACAGTCCACGAAAAAGGAGCGCAACCACATGAGCAAGGGCACCGACCTCTACCGCAAACAGCGCTATGCCGAGGCCGAGGTGAGCTATACCAAAGCGCTCGAAATCAATCCCGAGAACCAGACGGCACTGTTCAACCGCGCCTCGGCACACATAAAACAGCGCGGCGAGGACCAGGCCAACGCCAGCGACAGCCTGCTGTCACAGGCCACGGCCACACTGCGCCAGCTCACACAGTCGGCCGACACGCGCATAGCCCAGGCCGCGTCGTACGACAGCGGCAACCTGGCCTATAAGGCCGAAGACTATGCACAGGCCATCGAGCACTACAAGAACGCCTTGCGCCGCGACCCGTCTGACGACGCGGCCCGCCAGAACCTGCGCCTCGCACAACTGAAACAACAGCAACAGCAGGACCAGGACAAAGACGACAACAAGGACGACAAACAGGACAAACAGGATCAGCAACAGCAACAGCAGCAGGATCAGCAACAGCAGGACCAGAACCAGGACCAGCAGCAGAACCAGGATCAGAAAGCGCCC
>CALJBF010000061.1 GCA_938027385.1 uncultured Porphyromonadaceae bacterium
CATAACTCCCATCAAGCAAAATGGGAATTATGGGAGTCATGGGAATTATGGGAGTTATGGGTGAGGTTAGCTGCGGTCAGGGGAATTCATGATGGCGGCCTGCCGGGCCACCGATTCCTGATGGATGAGGGTGAAGATGTCGCGCATGAACTGCTCGGAAAGACCGGCGCGTGTGGCCTGGTCGAGCCGGGCGGTCATCAGTTTTTCGTAGCGGTCGGGCTGCACGACTGCCATGTCGGTGGCTTTCTTGATATGGCCGATGGCGCGCGATATTTCCATGCGGCGTGCGAGCAGTTGTATTAGGCGGTCGTCGAGGGCATCTATCTCGTCGCGCAGAGCCGTGAGCGACGGCGTGGCGGCTGTGCCGCGACGGCTGACAAGCGAATCGGTTATCTCGCGCAGGCGTTCGGGGGTAACCTGCTGGGCACTGTCGCTGAGGGCGTTGTCGGGGTCGCAGTGCGATTCAACCAAAAAACCGTCAAACCCCAGGTCAAGAGCCTCCTGCATCAGCGGGGCGATTAGGCGACGGTCGCCACCGATGTGGCTCGGGTCGCACAGTATCTGCAAACCCGGTATGCGGCGGTGCAACTCAATGGGAATGGCCCAGCAAGGGGTGTTGCGGTAGACCGACGGCCCGTAGGTGCTGAAACCGCGGTGCACGGCTGCCAGCCGGCGCACTCCGGCGTTATAGAGGCGACGTATGGCCCCGATCCAGAGTGCCAGGTCGGGATTCACGGGGTTCTTCACGAGTATGGCCACGCGGTCAAACAGACCCGGGTCAGCCGTCTGTTGCCGCTCGACAAGCGTGTCGGCAATCTCCTGCACGGCAAACGGGTTGGCCGCGGTGCGCGCGCCGATCCACAGTATCTCTATGCCTGCGTCAAGCGCCAGGCGCGTGTGCTCGGCGTTGGCTACTTCGGTGGCGGTGGGCATGCCTAAATCCTGCTGTGCTTTGGCGAGCCAGGTGAGGGCCTGAGCGCCGCGCCCCTCGAAACCGCCCGGCATGGTGCGCGGTTTCCAGGCACCGGCTCTGAGATACATGAATCCGGCCTCTTTGAGCCGGCGTGCGGTCTCTGTGAGCTGTTCTGCGCTTTCAGCGCTGCACGGTCCGGCTATCACAAGAGGGCCTTTGCCGTGGTGGGCAAAGGCCGGTAGAAGGTTCTCAAGATTGATTATGGCGTTGTCGCTCATGATTGTGTCATGCGGTGTGACTCACATACAGCACTTTAATCGGGCAGTACGCGGCGGGCGCCTACATAGCGTGCGGCGTAGTATGCCGACGAAAGACGGTCGATGCACACACCCTTTGAGGTGGCCGAGTGGATGAATGTAATCTCGCCGGTGACTGGATTGTTCTCGAGTGCGATGGCCACGTGGCCTATCCCCTTGCGGCCGCGGCCGCTGAAAAAGAGCAGGTCGCCGGGCTGTATCTCGTCGCGTTTCACCTGATGCCCCTGGTTGTACTGGGCGCGTGAGTTCGAGGCCAGCGAGATGCCGAAGTTCGAGAATACGTAGCCGGTGAAACCCGAGCAGTCGAAACCCGAACGCGGCGCCTTGCCCCCCGAACGGTAGCGGATGCCGATGAATTTGCGGGCGAATCCGAGCATGTCGGCCGAGAGTTGCTCGACATCCATGTCGCCGGGCGCGTCAAGGTGCATCGCCTCGGGAGCTATGATTTCAAAGGGATTGGTGCGCGACACCGATGCAAGGTGCATCTCTTCGGCCTCGGCGGCATTGCGTGCTGCAGTCGCCGCATGGGTGGCCTTGTGCTGTGCCGGAGCTTTGAGGGTGGCGGGCTTTGTCGCCGAAACCGTCACGGAGGCGGCGGCAATGACAGCCATTATAATTGAAAAGATTCTGTTCATTTTTAGTGATGTCGTCGGCGGCGCGGAAATGTGGCGCTGACCCGGTCGGGTCGATGAGAGATGCACTGTGGGCCGCGGCCTTTTTATGATATGGTTGGCGAGTCACGAAGGACTCTGATGATGTTTTGCAAAGTTAGTGATTCTCAGGTCGATTCGCAAGGCGCGGTCAGCCAATAAACCTCATAGTTTGTTAATGGATGTAAAATTTCAGTGTCACAAAAGGCGGTTTTGCGCACGATTGGCGCGCTTTTTGCACACGTTCCAATAGTTGTGTGCAAAAATCGTGTGGTATGGAATTATTTCGTAACTTTGCGCCAAGTTTCACACCGATGCTACGTATCAAGCGACTATACTGGTTCATGCTGCGCACCTTCCTGCCGCTGTTCATGATGACTTTCGTCATCTGCCTGTTCATCGTGCTGATGCAGTTCCTGTGGCGTTATATCGACGACCTGGTGGGCAAGGGCCTGAGCATCGATGTGATCGGCGAGCTCTTTTTCTATGCCGCGCTGACCATGGTGCCGATGGCACTGCCGCTGGCAATCCTGCTGGCCTCGCTGATGACGTTCGGCAACCTGGGCGAACGGTTCGAGCTTACAGCCATGAAGGCCTCGGGTGTGTCGTTGCTCAAGGTGATGAAACCGCTGATCATATTCATCGGGCTTGTGGCCGTGGGCGCCTTCTTCTTCCAGAACAACGTGCTCCCCATCGCCCAGACCAAGATGTGGACCCTGCTTTACAGCGTGCGCCAGAAATCGCCCGAGCTTGAAATCCCCGAGGGGGTCTTCTATGACCAGATTCCCGGCTACAATTTCTATGTGGGGCACAAGGATCGCGAGACCGGAAAGCTCTACGACATAATGATCTACGATGTGTCGCGCGGTTTCGAGAACGTGCGCGTCATACTCGCCGACTCGGGCAACCTGAAGATGGCCGACGACAAGGCCCACCTCTTTCTCAGGCTCCACAACGGCCAGCAGTTCGAGAATCTCAAGGAGACAGCTTTCTCAGGCATCGGTGCCTACCAGCCCTACCGCCGCGAGAATTTTGAGCTGAAGGAGATTTTGTTGCAGTTCGATGCCGGGTTCAACCGCATGGACGAGTCGGGCATGCGCAACCAGTATGTGGGCAAGAACATCACCGAGCTCCAGGCCACAATCGACTCTGTGTCGCAGAAGGTCGACTCGGTGGGGAACATCTATGCCCGCGAGGTAAAGCAGGCCCCGTATCTCAGGGTTTCGTATTACGATCATATAAGGGATGACCGTGGGCGCGTGACCACAATCGAGCGTCCGGCCGACATGCCCGCGCACCCTGTGGATGTCGACTCCTTGCTTTACAAGGCGCGCCCCGACCAGACGGCGGGCTATATAGCCCAGGCCCTGGCCAAGGTGCAGCGCGTGAAACAGGAATATGAGTTCAAGAGCTATGTGATGGAGGATGACCGGTTCACTATCCGTCGCCACGGCATAGAGCTGCAGCGCAAGTTCACGCTGTCGTTCGCCTGTCTGGTGTTCTTCTTCATCGGTGCCCCGCTGGGCGCCATCATCCGCAAGGGTGGCATCGGCACGCCCCTGGTGATTTCGGTGTTCCTGTTCATTGTCTACTATATCATCGACAACTCGGGCTACAAGATGGCACGCGACGGCAAACTCACCGTCGTTGAGGGTATATGGCTCAGCTCGGCCGTACTGTTGCCCCTCGGCATATTCTTCACCTACAAGGCCATGCGTGATTCGGCGGTGTTCAACATCGACGCCTACCAGCTCTGGTGGCTGAGGATGCGCGGACGTCTGCGCCGCGAGCTTGAGGTCAAGGAGTTCGTCATGCAGGAGATTGATCCGGAACGCGGTGCCGCACTGGCCTCGAGTCTGGCCGATGCCTGCCGCACTCTCAAGACAGGATATGACGCACTTCCGCTGTGGAAACGCGCATACTATTATATACTGAGGTACCCCCCGCGCCAGACGGCACAGG
>CALJBF010000062.1 GCA_938027385.1 uncultured Porphyromonadaceae bacterium
GGCCCAGGGCGAGCTCGCCGTTCTCGGTGGCGTAGCCCTCGGTGAGGATGTCGCCGGCCTTCACGCGCTGGCCCTTGTTGCAGATGGGGCGCAGGTCGATGGTGGTCGACTGGTTGGTCTTGCGCCATTTGGGTATGCTGTATTCCTTGACGGCGTCCTCGAACGAGACGAATTCCTGCTCTTCGGTGCGGTCATAACGGATGCGGATGGTTGTGGCGTCGACGAACTCGATGACACCGTCGCCCTCGGCCATGATCTGGGTGCGCGAGTCGCGCACGAGCTGACCCTCGATGCCGGTGCCGACGATGGGGGCCTCTGAACGCATCAGGGGAACTGCCTGGCGCATCATGTTCGATCCCATGAGGGCGCGGTTGGCGTCGTCGTGCTCGAGGAAGGGGATGAGCGATGCGGCGATTGACGCGATCTGCTGGGGCGAAACGTCCATGAGCTCAACCTGGTCTTTGGGCACGATGGGGAAGTCGGCGTCCTGGCGGGCTTTCACGCGGGCGTTGATGAAGTTGCCCTCGTCATCGACCGGGGCGTTGCCCTGGGCGATCATGCGGCCTTCCTCGACCTCGGCGGTGAGGTAGGTGACATGGCTGTTGTCGAGGTCGACATGGCCGTTCTCGACCTTGCGGTAGGGGGTCTCGATGAAACCGAGGTCGTTGATCTTGGCGTATACGCAGAGCGACGAAATCAGACCGATGTTGGGGCCTTCAGGGGTCTCGATCGGGCAGAGGCGGCCGTAGTGGGTGTAGTGCACGTCTCGCACCTCGAAACCGGCACGCTCACGCGACAGACCGCCGGGGCCGAGGGCCGACAGACGGCGCTTGTGGGTGATTTCGGCCAGGGGGTTGGTCTGGTCCATGAACTGCGACAGGGCGTTGGTGCCGAAGAAGGTGTTGATCACCGACGAGATGGTCTTGGCGTTGATCAGGTCGATGGGGGTGAACACCTCGTTGTCGCGCACGTTCATGCGCTCGCGGATGGTGCGCGACATACGGGCCAAGCCTACGCCGAACTGGTTGTAGAGCTGTTCGCCCACGGTGCGCACGCGGCGGTTCGACAGGTGGTCGATATCGTCGACATCGGTCTTCGAGTTGATGAGCTCGATAAGGTATTTGATAATCTCGATGATGTCTTCCTTGGTGAGTACCTTGACATCCATCGGGGTGGTGAGCCCGAGTTTCTTGTTGATGCGGTAGCGGCCCACATCGCCAAGGTCGTAGCGTTTCTCGGAGAAGAAGAGGTTGGTGATCACCTCGCGTGCCGAGGCGTCGTCGGGAGCCACTGCGTTGCGCAGCTGCTGGTAGATATACTGGATGGCCTCTTTTTCAGAGTTGGTTGAGTCTTTCTGAAGGGTGTTGAAGAGGATCGAATAGTCAGATGAGTTGGCGCTCTCTTTGTGGAGCAGTATGTTCTGCACGCCAGATTCGAGAATCTTGTCGATGTGCTCCTCCTCGATGACGGTCTCGCGGTCGATGATGACCTCGTTACGCTCGATCGAGACAACCTCGCCGGTGCCTTCGTCGACAAAGTCCTCGACCCATGTGCGCAGCACGCGGGCGGCGAGCTTGCGGCCGATGGCTTTCTTGAGGTTGGTCTTGTTGACCTTGATCTCCTCGGCCAGGTCGAAGATCTCGATGATGTCCTTGTCGCTCTCGAGGCCGATGGCGCGGAGCAGTGTGGTCACAGGGAGTTTCTTCTTACGGTCGATGTAGGCGTACATCACGTTGTTGATGTCGGTGGCGAACTCTATCCACGAGCCGCGGAAGGGGATGATTCGGGCCGAATAGAGTTTTGTGCCGTTGGCGTGCGTGGACTGGCCGAAGAACACGCCGGGTGAGCGGTGCAGCTGTGACACGACGACGCGCTCTGCGCCGTTGATCACGAAGGTGCCCTTCTCGGTCATGTAGGGGATCTGGCCGAGGTAGACATCCTGGATAACCGTTGCGAAGTCCTCGTGGTCAGGGTCGGTGCAGTAGAGCTTGAGCTTTGCCTTGAGGGGCACGCTGTATGTCAGGCCGCGCTCCAGACACTCTGCGATGGTGTAGCGGGGCGGGTCGATATAGTAGTCGAGAAATTCCAGCACGAAATTGTTGCGGGTGTCGGCGATGGGGAAGTTCTCGGCAAACACCTTGAAGAGTCCCTCGTTGTTGCGTTTTTCGGGGGGAGTGTCGAGCTGGAGGAAGTCCTGGAACGACTTGAGCTGGACCTCGAGGAAATCAGGGTAAGGAAGCGGGTTCTTTACCGAAGCGAAATTTACGCGGGGTTTATCGTTGGATGTCATATATAAGTTTGAGAATTGCAGGAGAGGGTTTTGTGTAGGTGAGAGAGTTGTTTTCCCGTCTGTGAGCCCGGTGAGGGGCTGTCGGGACCGGGCGCCACAGGCGCGCCGGGAGATTGGGAGAAAGTTTCCGCTGAGTTAAACTTTGCAAAATAAAGTTAATGGATATGAAACCTTCTCAAACTTTGTTAACCCATGGGGTATAACAAGCGAAAAGGTTAAGCGGATTCCCGAAGGTTTCCACTTAACCGTTTCGTTGCCTGTTTCCGGCTCAGGACGCTCCTTGAGCATCTTTCATCGCTATTCCCCTGTGCCACCGCGTTTCAGGCGCGGAGTTCCCGGGGGTGCGCCGAGCCGATATGACGGGCTGTATTATTTGAGCTCGACTTCAGCACCGGCCTCCTCAAGTTTCTTCTTGAGATCCTCGGCCTCGGCTTTGGCAAGACCCTCTTTGACAACAGAGGGAGCGCCGTCAACCATTTCCTTAGCCTCTTTCAGGCCCAGACCGGTGAGTTCCTTCACCAGTTTCACAACCTGCAGTTTGGCAGAGCCGGCTGATTTGAGGACAACGTCGAAGTTGGTCTTCTCCTCGGCAGCGGCAGCGCCGGCGGCGGGAGCGGCGGCAACAGCAACAGCTGCGGCGGCGGGTTCGATGCCGTATTCCTCTTTGAGGATGTTGGCGAGTTCGTTTACTTCTTTAACGGTGAGGTTAACCAGTGATTCTGCAAGAGCTTTGATGTCTGCCATTGTAGTATGGTATTTAATGAGTTTTTACTGATTTGATGGATTGATTTGACGGAGTGAGAGTGAGGGTCAGGCCGCACGGGCCATGGGGATTGCCGAGAGTGCCCCGGAGGGCA
>CALJBF010000063.1 GCA_938027385.1 uncultured Porphyromonadaceae bacterium
TGTAAGTGCTGTCAAGCACTTTCCATTTTCCAATCTTCTTCATAATAGACTGTGGTTATTTGCGACAAAGATAAACAAAACCGTCGGAATCGGAAAGTGCCCGGAGCGATTCCGGTTACAGATGCAGATATGTACGCAACGTATCTACATATTCCATGAATGCCGTACGTCCGGTTTCGGTCACAGCGCAGACTGTGCGCTGTCGGCGACCTGAGAAATCTTTTTCAA
The DNA here is from genome assembly GCA_938027385.1 of uncultured Porphyromonadaceae bacterium. GTDB lineage: Bacteria > Bacteroidota > Bacteroidia > Bacteroidales > Muribaculaceae > UBA7173. The sequence goes on from CALJBF010000063.1 coordinate 229, forward strand.
CGCGGATGTAACCGGCAGCCGAGAGCTTGTCAAGCTGCACGCTCAGGTTCCCGGCAGTGGCGTCGGTCTTTTCTTTCAGGTATACGAAATCGGCTTCGTCAACATTCATCAGTATCGACATCACCGCAAGCCGTAGCTGCGAGTGCAGAAGCGGGTCAAGCTCTTTCATCATTCTGTCGGCGCGCCTTATGGTTGAGGATATGCCCAGGAATGATCATCATGCATGCGAATGCCGCGATAAAGACCGGCATAAACCAGGTGACGTACAGAGGCACCTGCCCGGCAATACAGCACAGGGTGAAGATTCCGGCAAGCAGACCGAGCGCGCCCCCGGTCATCAGCGCTTTCTCGTCAAGCACGACACCCTGTACTATTTCGGCGAACGGCACGATTACCAGCGCGAAAGCAAACATCATCGGCCATGCGTCGATACCTTTAAAAAGCGTGAATCCCAGGCAGAAGAAGGTTGAGGCTATCGCGCTGTACCCCACTGCAGACCAGATACGCGACGACAACTTGTCGGAATAGGTTCGTACACCGAATTTCCGCTGTTTGCGGCGTGCCATCACCGGAGTGACCGTACCGCCGACCACCCATATAAGAAACCACAGCCAGTTCCAGACCGGATTGTGCGTTACAGCAAGCAGTATCCATATCGCCACCGATACGACAACGGTGAGGTAGCCCCAAAGGAGCATGATGTTGCCGTCGCCCAGCATATAGCGCTCTTTCGTACGGGCAATCATGGCTGATATGAGTTCAAGACTCTCTTTCTCGGTAAGTTTCTTTTCTTCCATAACGATGGATTTAGGGATTTTTGACTTTGGTTTATTTCATAAACCATTTTTTAATTTAAAAGGGACGGTCGCGCGTAGCCGTCCTTTTCATCTGCAAATTTAGCCAGGTTTATTTTATAAACCAAATATTCACACCATTATTTTTCATAAAGCATACATTGCACCCCTGCGGATACGCAAACCTGACCGCCCCGCGGAATGTTTTATTAGAAACCACAAGCACATGGAACTTTACAGATTAGGGAGTCTTTTTTTGGACATAAGCATCGGGGCGCTCCTGTTGGGCGCCATCATACGGGCGATACTGGCATTCACTTATTTCAGACGCAACGGCGCGAAGGTACTGGATGACCGGCAGAGAAAAACACTCAGAAAGACCACATTGCCGGTCTACATAATCGGTATCGCGTTCGGCATCGCCTCACTCATACTGCTGTGCCTGTGATTACAGATATCGGTTGGCCACGGGAGCCAGACGGTCATCGAGAGTGAACACCCAGGGGGCGCCGGTAGGTATTTCAAGACCCACGACCTGCTCAGGTGTAAGTCCGAGCAGCATCATGGCAAGCCCGCGCAGACTGTTGCCATGCGCAACCACAAGCACATCGCCATGCTCGCGCAACGCGGGCACTATGCACTCCTCCCAGCAACAGCGCACACGCGCAATCGTCATCTCAAGCGACTCCGTAGCCGGAAGTTCGTCGGCAGTCAGCGACGCATACCGTGCGTCGAACCGAGGGTGGCGCCTGTCGTCAGGCGCGAGCACCGGAGGCATTACATCATAACTGCGGCGCCATATATGCACCTGCTCATCACCGTATTTCTTAGCGGTATCGGCCTTGTTCAGCCCCTGAAGGGCGCCGTAGTGGCGTTCATTCAGGTGCCAGTCTTTCGTCACGGGTACCCAGTCGCGATCCATGGCATCGGCCGCGATCTGCAGAGTATGTATGGCGCGTTTCAGATATGAGGTGAAATAATAGCGAGGTTCAAGACCGGCCTCGCGTATCTTGCGGCCGGCCTCAGCCGCCTCCTCCCTCCCCTTGTCTGAAAGGTCAACATCCGTCCATCCGGTAAAAAGGTTCTCGAGATTCCATCGGCTCTGGCCGTGGCGCAACAATATAAGGTTAGGCATCGTGTATATTATTATTCGTGAGTCATAGAGGATAACCGTCATAAGAGAACAGCTGTGTCGAAAGGTAGCGGTCGCCGGTATCGGGCAAGAGTGCCACAATCGTCTTTCCGGCATTCTCGGGCTTGCGGGCATCGCGCAGCGCGGCCATGAAAGCGGCCCCGGCAGAGATTCCCGTCAACAGTCCCTCGCTGCGCGCCAGCATGCGTGCGCCGCGCATGGCATCGTCATCGGTGATTTTCACCACTTCGTCTACCACCCCCGCATCGTAATTGCGCGGAACGAAACCGGCGCCGATGCCCTGTATCTTGTGTACGCCCGGCTGACCGCCGCTCAGCACCGGCGACGACGCGGGCTCCACGGCCACAACCTTTATGGCGGGATTGTGCGCTTTCAGAGTCTCGCCGACACCGCTGACGGTGCCGCCCGTCCCCACACCGGCCACGAATATATCTACATCGCCGTCCGTGTCGCGCCAGATCTCCTCGCCTGTAGTGCGGCGGTGTACCTCGGGATTGGCCGGATTCGAGAACTGACCCAGAATAATCGAGCCGGGCATCTCGGCCTGCAGTTGCTCGGCCTTCGCGATGGCGCCGCGCATCCCCTCGTTGCCGGGGGTGAGCACAAGCTGTGCGCCGTATGCACCGAGCAGATTGCGGCGCTCGACACTCATGGTGTCGGGCATCGTGAGAATCACCTTATACCCCATGGATGTACCCACCCATGCAAGTCCCACACCGGTATTGCCGCTGGTCGGCTCGATTATTGTGCCACCCGGTTTCAGATGCCCCAGGCGCACGGCATCCTCTATCATCGAGAGCGCTATGCGGTCTTTGGCACTGCCGCCCGGATTGAAACTCTCGATTTTCACCAGCAGTCGTGCGTGCAGATGCTCGTCACGCTCGATGTTGCTGACTTCAAGTAACGGTGTGTTCCCTATAAGTTCGGTAAGCTTGCGGTAAATTCTTGCCATATTGTCAGATTTCAGATTGTGGTATTGTTCAAATCAGATTCCGAGACCGTCGATAAACGCCGAGGTGACAGGGCGCCGCTGCAGTATCACCGAATCCGGTGGCACCGAGTTCGTAAGCCACACGTTGCCGCCGATTACCGAGCGGGCGCCCACCGTGATGCGGCCGAGCACCGAGGCGTTCGAGTAGATTGTCACATGGTCTTCGATGACAGGATGGCGCGGAACATTCACCGGGTGACCGTTGTCATCGTACTGGAAATTCCTGGCACCCAACGTGACTCCCTGGTATATGGTCACATGATGGCCGATCACGCAGGTCTGCCCTATCACCACGCCGGTACCGTGGTCGATGGCAAAATAGGGGCCGATTTCAGCTCCCGGATTTATGTCGATACCCGTTGCCGAATGTGCCAGCTCGGTGAGGATTCGCGGAATGGCGGGTATGCCAAGACCGAGCAGCGCATGTGCCACGCGATAGTGTATCATTGCCTGAACCACAGGGTAGCTGAGCACAACCTCCTCATAGCTGTCGACAGCCGGGTCGTTGTCAAACATCGCCTGAACATCGGTATAGAGTGTCTGCTTGATCTGCGGCAACTGGTCAATGAAGGCCAGTGCAAGGCGCGACGACCGCTCGTTGGCCGCCATACACGAGGTCTCGCGGCCGAACTGGAAACCATAAATGATTTCGCGGCACAGAATGGTGTATATCTTTTCTATGTTCACGCCGATGATTGCCGGACGGATTGACCGGCACGAACGCCGACGGTCGAAAAAATCAGGAAAGACCACCGTGCGCACATGTCCGATAAAGTCACGCAATGCGTCGACAGAGGGAACCGGCCCCTCCCCCGCAGGCTCCATGGCACGCTCCATATCGGTCACTGCCGAGAGTGCCTCGACATTGCGTGCGAAAATATCATCAGCTGAAACGTGTGACATAACGGTATATTCATTCAATGCCGCCGCATGCCGCGCGACGTGCATATCTTTAAAACGCCGCGCTGCCCGTGATGTTCACAATTTCCAGACAACCGGATATATAAGAAACATCCCTTTCCACGTTATTGAAATATATCCAACACCTACCCTCATGCGCAAAATCATCATCACCATACTCCTTGCCATCCCCGTACTTGCCATATCGCAGAACGCGTCAGTGACATGCGACACCGAAGGAACCCCGAACATCTTCCGCGACCACACCTACCGGATTGTGTGTGACGGAGGCCTCGACGCTGCCGACATCACCGGCTGGATGGTCTGTCTCCCCGTTGCCGACAGCGGCGACATGCAGATTATCGCGTCCGGCGCCGAAAACCGCAGTTTCACTGTCGACGCGCTTACGCTCGACAATCTTACCGACAATTATGTCACCGACAGCAAGGGAATCTGCCAGGCTCGTTTCTACGTATTCGCCGAAACAGGCGCCGTAAAAAGCACGTTCGAGCAGGATATGCCCGTAAGCCTGGCGCCGTGGCTCGGCACGCCCGCGATAATATCGTTCAATCCAACCGAACGCGAATACATATATACAGCAGACTACAGCGTGGAGTTTGCCGGAGTCGAAAACAACCGGTTAACAGTTGCCATCGAAGAGGAATATTCGTCAATTCTCAACTCAGAGTACCTCTATCCCGCATCCTCACCGTTGACCGGAACCAGCAAGCGGTTCAACAACCTATATTACGCGTGGCTACTTGTCGATGCCTCGAACCGTTTCGGCCACACCAAGACGGAATGCGAGATAAAGCCCGGCGCTGCCGCAATCGCCCTCCCATCTGCCAACAGCAGTGCCCCCGACAGGTTTGCAGTCTACTCTGTCACCGGCATCCTGCTTGCCAAAACCACAGACATCACCGACCTCAGCCTGTTGCCTCCCGGCCTCTATATCATCCGCACATACGCGGGTGACCGCCTGCTCGGCACCATCAAGAAAACCGTGCGCTGAAACCACACAGGCATCATGCCCGCCATAGCACCCGCACCGTGCCCGGAAAGAATTGACGGGCCACCTGGCGCGCGTCACCCTTAATCAGCCTCAAATTTTGCCGGGGCTGCAAACCTTTGCGCCTGCAAAGCGTTCTAATGTATGAAAACGGCATTTTTCTGGCTTCATTAAAAAAGCCTGCCATTACTTAATGGCGTCCGTTTATCCGCCCGCGTCATGCCCTTAGACGCGGGCATTTTTTGTATGCCGATGTCTGAAATTTTCATTAACTTTGCGCAGACCGGTAAACATTAAATAATTTTGAACAGTTACTTATTCACGTTTCGATCCATGAGGACAGCCAGAATTTCCGACAGAGTACATTATATCGGTGTCAACGACCGCACTACTACAAAATTTGAAGGGATGTGGCCCCTGCCGCTGGGCGTAAGCTACAACTCCTATATCGTAACCGGCAGCGAGAAGACCGCAATAATCGACGGTGTGGAGGCGTCGCACGCGCTCCGACAGATTGAGCTGATAAAGGCCATTCTCGGTGACCGTCAGCCCGACTATCTGGTAATAAACCACATGGAGCCTGACCATTCGGGCGCCATAACACTGTTGCGGCAGGCATTCCCCGACATCACGATAGTGGGCAACGCCATGACTCTGGCATATTCACGCGGCTATTATGGTGTGGAAACACAGACTCTTCAGGTCAAGGATGGCGACACACTGTCGCTCGGCGAAGGCACAACACTGCGGTTCTCGCTGATACCGTTCGTACACTGGCCCGAGACCATGGTAACATATTTCGAGGAGGAGCAGATCCTCTTCAGCGGCGACGCCTTCGGATGTTTCGGCGCGCTCAACGGCGCGGTTGTCGACACCGACATGAACACCGACCGCTACTTCCCCGAAATGATACGCTATTACAGCAACATCGTGGGTAAATACGGCAGTTTCGTGCAGAAAGCGCTTGCCAAATTCAGCGGCATCGAGATCGGCACCATCTGTTCCACCCACGGGCCTGTATGGCGCGAGCGCATCACCGAGGTCATTGACATCTATGACAGGCTCAGCCGTTACGAGCCTCTTGACAACGGCGTGACTATAGTCTACGGCTCGATGTACGGCCACACCGAACAGATGGCCGAAACTGCCGCAGAGGCGCTGGCCCAAGGGGGTGTGCGTGAAATATCGGTACTCAATGCATCGCATACCGACCTCAGCCACATAATCGCCGAGATATTCACTCACCGCGGGCTCGTGATCGCCTCACCCACATATTCCGACACGATTTTCCCGCCCGTGGCCGCTGTAGTGGAGGCCATTGCCACGCGCGGACTAAAGAACCGCGAAGTAGCCATTATCGGCGGCCACACCTGGTCACAGCAGGCCATAAAACAGATTCAACAGCACATCGAGGCATGCGAACTCCATACGGTAGCCGACCCCGTGAACTTCAAGCAGGCACCCTCAGCCGACCATCTGCGCCAGTGCAGGGAGGCCGCTGCGGAAATGGCTCGCATTCTCACCGGCGGCAACTGACATGCCACGGGCCGTGGTGTCATCTGAAATGGGCGCCCACAAGCATCAGGTATTCGGGCAGGCAGCCGTCTGCCCCCCAAAGCAGGTCAAGACCAAGAAAATCCTTCACCGTGCGGCCGACATCGAACCCCCAGGCCTCAAGCGACGGCCTTACACATTCGGGATGCCGGCATGGCTTGCCGTATGGCCGCGTGCATGTACCGGCCGGGCAGTACAGGCATTCACCCGCAAACGTGAACACGCGGCCACCCTCGCTGCGTTCGATATCGAGCAGACGTCGCTCGAATTCCACACGATGCGGCCGCATCACGTCGCGCGCCGCAGAAACAGGCAGTTCCTTGGTCAGCGGTTCAATGCGCACGGCATGAAACGTTACCGTGCGGTATGCCCGCAACACCTTCTCTATGTCAATATCAAATGGCGGACAAGCCCATGACCGGCCGAAATTGGGGCATTCGCGGCACAGTGCCAGGAACCGTTCCGCATCACGATAACGCGCCACATACTCGGCGGCCTCCGCGGTCGCCTCAAGTATGGTTGTCTTGCACTCGTATGTTCCGTAATCTTTCATGACATCATCAGCGTGAGGCCCGCGCCACACGCGCGGCATCGATACGCAACAGGATGAATAGCAGGAATGTGAAACCCCACAGCGACGATCCGCCATAGCTGAAGAACGGCAACGGTATGCCGATGACCGGACACAGACCGATCACCATGCCGATGTTGATGCAGAAATGGAATATCAGATACGACGCCACGCAATATGCGTACACGCGCCCGAATACGGTTGGCTGGCGCTCGGCAATGTGGATTACCCGCAGAATAAGCATCAGGAACAGCAGGATCACGCCTGTGGTGCCTACAAACCCTTCCTCCTCGCCTATCGTGCAGAATATGAAATCGGTATGCTGTTCGGGCACATACTTGAGCTTTGTCTGGGTGCCTTTGAGGAACCCTTTGCCGGCGACACCGCCTGAGCCGATGGCGATTTTCGACTGATTGACATTATAGCCGTCGCCACGCGGATCATCCTCGATGCTCAATGCCACCTTGATACGTTTCTGCTGATGGGGCATCATGTGGTTGAACACCACTCCCACCGACATCAGGAAACTCATCGACAAAACCACGGCAAGCACCGTGACCAGTAGTTTGTGGGCCTTGACCCGCAACATCTCGAACAGGCAGTACCCCACGGCCACGCCGATCACCGACATGAAGAACACATACCCCGGCACAGGCACACCGCACAAGGCGAGAATGACCTCTACAATAGCCGTGCCGACAAACCAGAGCACCACATTGCGGGCGATGAAGGCGTTTCTCACATACGCGGCAAGCATACCCACCATCACAACCATAATCATGCACATCACGGCAAACTCACCCGACGGCATGCCGATTATCATGGTCTGCGTGTATTTGATGGCCACGACGAAAATCACCACCGCGAAAAGCGCCGCGCCAAGCACCAGGCCGCTCATACCTTCGCGGTAAAGCACGAAGAAGAGCGACATGTACACAAGTGCCGAACCGGTCTCTTTCTGCGCCAGGATAAGCACGATAGGCAGGAAGATTATAAGTAACGCCTTCAAATAGTTCGACGACGATGCGTTGAGGCTGAAATTGTACGAGCTGAACAGTTTCGCCAGCGCAAGTGCGGTCGCGAATTTTGCGAACTCGGCCGGCTGAAGACTCATCGGACCGAGCACGAGCCATGACCGCGACCCCTTGATGTCGGGCGCTATGAATATCGTCACGATCAACAGCAGAATCATGGCGAAATATATCGGGTAAGCGTAGGTCTCGTACATGCGGGCGTCGATCAGCAACAGCACCATGCCGAGGGCGAACGACAGACCGATCCAGCGTATCTGCTTGCCCGAGAACTCGTCGAACGAGAATATCGACGCATGGTCGAAGTCATAGCTTGCGGCATAGATGCTGATTACCCCCGCCGTTACAAGCAGAAGGTAGAGGATTACGGTGAGCCAGTCGAGGTGACGCAGAATCCCCTGCCCTGACCTTTCACCCGCGCGGTATGTTGGAAATAGCGGCATTGTTCCGGATGCTTTATTGGTGTCAGTGGACTTTGCGCCCGCTGTAAAGGATTGTGTTCGACTCAAGCATACGTGTCTCAAGATGCTTGCGTTCGGGCGAGATATGCCCCTTCAGATATTTTTCTATAACAAGCGAACCGATGGGCACGCCGTAGGTCGCGCCCCAGCCGCCGTTCTCCACATATACGCAGACAGCGATCTGCGGGTCTGTGTAAGGTGCGAATCCGATGAACGCCGAGTGGTCGCGGCCGTGGGGGTTCTGCGCCGTGCCGGTCTTGCCGGCCACCTCGATGTCTGGGAGAGCGGCCTGACGGCAGGTACCGCCGAGAACCGACATGCGCATGCCCTGTGCCACTTCGTCGAAATATCTCGTATCTATTGTCGGCACGCGTTTCGTAAGGAAATCGGCGTCAATTACGGTGTCGCTCACCTCTTTCACCACATGCGGGGTGATGAACCATCCGCGGTTGGCGATTGAGGCGCACAGGTTGGCTATCTGCAGCGGCGTGGCAAGAATCTCGCCCTGACCGATTGACACGGAGATGATGGTGTTGGCGCTCCAGTGCCCTTCGCCGTAGATTTTGTTGTAGAACTTTGCGTTGGGGATGAAACCTCGTCCCTCATGAGGCAGATCCACGCCCAGACGGTACCCGAAACCGAGCGAGACAAGATGATTCTTCCATATCTCGAA
>CALJBF010000064.1 GCA_938027385.1 uncultured Porphyromonadaceae bacterium
GCCGGGGTTGCGTGGGCTGGGGGGCGCCCCGGTGGGGTAGGTGATAATCTTTTGGGGTGTTTATGACATTTCGGGTGTGGAATTGTTAATATAATTGTGTAACTTCGTTGTCTGAAACCAATAACACAAATATGCGCAAGCTACCCATCATAATGGCGGTGTGCCTGCTTGTGGCGATGGCCACGGCCGCCACGCGCTCTGACAAGGCCGCGATCGCCCGCGGACTGGATATTTTCTCGTCGGTCTACAAGACCCTGCAGACCGGATATGTCGACACTATCGACGCCGAGAAGTCGATAAACACGGCAATCATGGCCATGCTCGACGAGATCGACCCCTACACGGAGTATATCCCGGAAAAGGACCAGACCGATTTCAAGACCATCTCGACGGGCGAATACGGCGGCATCGGCTCGTATATCCAGGAGCGCGACGGCCGCGTGATGGTGTCGGAACCGCGCGAGGGGGCGCCGGCACAGCTTGCCGGCCTGATTCCGGGCGATGTGTTCGTGATGATTGACGGTGACACGGTGACGGGGCTGCACTCAGACGAGGTCTCGAAACGCCTCAAGGGGCCTGCCGGCACCAACGTGAAGGTGACGGTGAAACGCCCTTACGCCGAGGATTCGATACTGACGTTCGACATCACGCGCGAGAAGATTGAGATCGACCCCGTGCCGTATTACGGTGTGGTGAAGGGTGACATCGGCTACATCTCGCTCACTACATTCAACGAGAAGTCATACGACCGTACCCGCGAGGCGCTCGAGGCTCTGAAGGCCAATCCCGCGGTGAAGTCGATCGTGCTTGACCTGCGCAACAACGGCGGCGGCCTGCTTGAGAGCGCCGTGAAGATCACCGGCCTGTTCGTGCCCAAGGGCACCGAGGTGGTGCGCACCCGCGGCCGCGGGCTGCTCAACGAGCGCATCTACAAGACCACGCAGAAACCGGTCGATACCGAGATTCCGCTTGTGGTGCTGGTCAACGGGGCGTCGGCCTCGGCGGCCGAGATTGTCACGGGCGCCCTGCAGGACCTGGACCGCGCCGTGGTGGTGGGCGAGCGCTCGTTTGGCAAGGGGCTTGTGCAGTCAACGCGCCAGCTCCCCTACAACGGCCTGATCAAGTTCACGGTGGCCAAATACTACATCCCCTCGGGGCGCTGCATCCAGGCCATCGACTATTCGCACCGCAACCCTGACGGCACGGTGGCGCGCATCCCCGACTCGCTGACAACGGTGTGGCACACCGCCGGAGGGCGCGAGGTGCGCGACGGCGGCGGCATCACCCCCGACCTGACGGTGACCTATCCCGAGGGGAACCGCCTGCTCTACAATATCGTGCGCGACGGTTGGTCGTTTGACTTCGCCACCCGCTACGCCGCCCGCAACAAGACCGTTCCGGCGCCAGAGGAGTTCACCGTCACCGACACTATCTTCGAGGAGTTCAAAGGGTTCATCGACCCCGACAAGTTCAAATATGACCGCGCGTGCGAGCTCGTGCTTGACCAGCTCGAGAAAGCCGCCAAGGTAGAGGGGTATCTCGACACGGCCGTGCAGGCGCAGATTGACACCCTGCGCGCAAGCCTGCGCCACGACTTAGGGCATGACCTCGATCTCAACCGCAAGGAGATCTCGGAGTTCCTGGAGGGTGACATCCTTCAGCGCTACTATTACTCGCGCGGCGCCACCATAGCGGCCCTGCGGCATGACCAGGACCTTGATTCGGCCGCCGCCGTGCTGCACACCCCCGGGCGCCTCGATACATACCTTAAAGCTCCCCGGAAATGACAGGCGACAGCAGACTTCAGGGCGCTCCCGCCGCCCCCTGGGAGGCACGTCCCGCAAGCCGCCGTGCCGCCAACAATCCGTGGGGCACGTCCTCGCTGGTGCTCTCGATTCTGGCGCTTGCCTTAGGGTGGGTGCCGGTACTCGGATGGGCGCTGTGGCTCTCGGCCGGAGCCACTTCGGTCATGGGGCTTACGCGCACTCCGCGCTGGCCGGCGGTTGCCGGGCTGGTGATCTCGGTTTTCATCGCGGGACTGGCCGTAACGGTCTCGGTGGCGGGGTCAGACGCCGTGGGCGGTTTCATCAACATGCTTTTTCACTAACAATCATAAGACTATGGGTAAATTTCTCACCGAATTCAAAGAGTTTGCCATGAAGGGCAATGTGGTCGACATGGCAGTCGGCGTAATTATCGGCGGCGCGTTCGGCAAAATCGTGTCATCTATGGTAAACGACATCATCATGCCTCTGGTGACACTCTGCACCGGCGGCGTGAACTTCACCGACAAGAAAATCATACTGCGTCATCTTTCGGATGCCGACGGCAACGTGCTCACACAGAGCGCCGCCGACCAGCTTGCCGCCTCGGGCGCGCTGGTAAACCCCGAGGTGGCGCTGACCTGGGGCGTGTTCGTGCAGAGTGTGGTCGACTTCCTCATCATCGCGCTGTGCATCTTCCTGGCCATCAAGTTCATGATGAAACTGCGCAAACAGAAACCCGCCGAGGAGCCCGCTCCCGCCGAGCCTTCGGCCGAGGAGAAACTGCTCACCGAAATCCGCGACCTGCTCAAGGCTCAGGCCGCCGACAAAAACGGGTCAAAATAACCGCCTGTGGGGCGTATAATCTTCCTTATCGGGCTTATGGGTGCGGGCAAGTCTACGCTTGGCCGCGCCCTTGAATCGTCATGTGTGTCGTTGGGTGCACCGTCGTTGCCCGGCTGCCGGTTCATCGACCTTGACGACGAGATCGAGGCGCGTGCCGGGCTGACGGTTACCGAAATCTTCGCCACGCGCGGCGAAGAGGCATTCAGGCAGCTTGAGGCCGACACCCTGCAGGCTGTCACTGACGGCGCCCTCGGGCGCGGCGGCCTCACCGTGGTGGCCACCGGCGGGGGCACCCCCTGCCGCCCGGGCGCCATGGAGCTTATGAACAGCGCGGGACTGACCGTGTGGCTCGAGGCCTCGGAAGAGCGTCTGCTCAACCGTCTGTGGCTTGAAAGCGCAAAAAGGCCGCTCATAGCCGGGAAACTGCCGGGCGACATCCTGGGCGTAATGCGCGCCCAGCGCGCGGCCCGCGCGCCGTTCTACAGCCGCGCGCAGGCGCGGTTCTGCTCTGACCTGCTGGAGAACGAGGCCGAAATCGCCGCAACCGTCACAGAGTTTACCAAGAAATTCATCACACCTTATGGAGAATAGATCAGGGGCGGCGACTCAGCCGCAGGAGGTCGAGACGCTGACCGCCCGACCTCGCCTCACTATCGGACTGCCGCGCTGCACGGTGCCCGGCGAGCGGCGTTTCCCGCTCACGCCCGATGCCGTGCGCTCGCTCACCGAGCGCGGCTATCAGGTGAAGATCGAGGAGGGGGCGCCGCGCTCGATATGCTACACCGACGAGGCATACGCCCGTGCCGGGGCCGTCATCACCGACCGCGGGCGTGCCCTGGAATGCGACATGGTCATACACCTGGCGCCCCTGGGGTTGGCCGACATCAGGCGTCTGCGCCGCGGCTCGATGCTGTTCACCCTGGCCAATTTCCACCGCCCGCAGGCGGCCGACGTGATACGTCAGCTGCTCGACAGGCATATCATCAACATCGCCATCGACCTCATAACCGACCGCGACGGCAACCGGCCGTTCGCCGACGTGCTTTCGGAGATTGCAGGCCGCGCGGCCATAGTGCTGGCGGCGGGTATGATGGCCGACACGGCCCGCGGCAAGGGGATTCTGCCCGGCGGCGTGGCCGGGGTGATACCGTGCGAGGTGCTTGTGTTAGGTTCCGACCTGGGGGCGTGCGCCGCGGCACGTTCGGCCATTGGGCTGGGCGCCACGGTGCAGATGTTCGACGGCGACGTGTACCGCCTGCGGCGCGCCCTGCGCGACCTCTACGGCACCGTCACCGGTTCGTCGATACACCCGCACGCGCTTGAGAACGCCCTGCGGCGCGCTGACGTGGTGATCTCGACCGACCTTGAGGACTGCCCCGTGAAGGTCGACGCCGATGGTGTGGAGCTGATGAAACGCGGGGTGCTGGTCTTCGACCTGTCGTGCGACCCGGGGCATGTGTTCCCCTCGCTGCCGACGGTCGATGTGGCCGTGCCCGATTCGCGCCAGTGTTGCGGCGCGCCCCTGTCGGGAGCCGACGCCCCCGCGCGCCGCGTGTGCTATGTGAATGCCGGGAGCGCCGTGCCGCGCACGGCGGCCATGGCGCTGAGCGACACGTTCATCACCCTGCTCGACGACATCGCCGGGTGCGAGGGGCGCCAGAAGGCGATAATGCTCACCGCCGGTATGCAGGAGGCCGTGCTTACCTTCTTAGGGAAGGCCGTGAACCGCCGCGTGGCCCGCATGGCGGGTGTGAAATGGACAGACATACGTCTGCTGATGTTATCGTAAGTAAGAGGGAGGATATGGCACAACGCAAATTCTATGTGGTGTGGGAGGGGCGTCAGCCCGGCATCTACGACAACTGGGAGGACTGTCACGACCAGGTGACGGGGTTCCCGGGCGCGAAATACAAGGCTTTCACAAGCCAGGAGGCGGCTACGGCGGCTTTCCGCGGCGACTCCGAGCAGGAGGAGGGGATAGTGCGCGCCATAGCCATGCACAACAGCGACATGGGGCAGCGGTCGGTGCTGACGTCGATCGCCGACAGGCTGATAGCGTTCCCCGAGATTAACGCGCACGCCTGGGCCGTTGACGGCGCATGCTCGGGTGTTCCGGGGCCGATGGAGTACCGTGGGGTCGACCTGGCTACCGGAGAGCAGATTTTCCATTACGGCCCCGTGCCCTCGGGCACGAACAACGCCGCCGAATATCTGGCGCTGGTGCATGCCCTGGCACTGCTCTATAACCGCAATGATTCGGTTACCCCGATATATTCAGACTCGCGCACGGCGCGCGCCTGGGTGCGTAACCGGCGCCACCGCTGCACGCTTGAGCGCACGGCGGCCACGGCGCGGGTGTTCGAGCTGCTTGACCGCGCCGACCTGTGGCTGCAGACCCATCAGACCCGCAACCCGGTGCTGGTGTGGAACACCCCCCTGTGGGGCGAGATACCTGCCGATTTCGGGCGCAAGTGAAAGGGGCTGCGGTGCCGGGTTATGGCCCGACCTCGGGCCATAACTGCAACAGAAAAGTTACTGAACCGGGAGGGCCGCCAGCCGTGCGGCCACGTATGGGGTTGGGTGCACGCTCATGGCGCGCGAGAGGTATTCGCGGGCCAGAGGGCGTGAGTCCGGAGTGCCGGCGTCGGCATACCAGTTGCCCAGGGTTACCAGGGCGGTGAAATTGGCGGGGTCGATGTCGAGGATGCGGGTAAAGGTGTCGACAGCCTCCTGTTCGAGATTCTGAAGGAACAGCCCCTGGCCGCGCAGTGTCAGGAACTCGATGTTGGCGGGGGCGCCGGCAAGCATCTGGTCACTGTAGCGCACCATCATCAGACCGTTGCGGCGGTAGGCGTAGTAGCGCAACAGATAGCCGTCGACGGTGCGTTTCATCCAGGGATATGCGGCGCGCACATGGGTCAGGAAACGCTCGTAGAGCGATGTCTTGCCGAGCGAGAAACTGGTCTGGCGCACACGCGAGAATACCGAATCAAAAGGTATGTGGTTGTCGAGGGCCTTCTGCATGAGGGCGATCTGTGCCACCGAGTCGTTGCGCATCGCGTTGGCCACTATTGCGCGGCCGTAGGTGGCGGTGACGGCGGGGCGCTCGTCGAGCATGAGGTCGTAGACGGCCGATGCCTGCGCCCACTCCTTCTGGTCGAAGAAACGGCCGGCACGGCCGCTCAGCACCTCGTAGGGGCTGACGGCGCCGGCACGGAACATGGCGCACAGTGCGGCGGCCAGGGCTATGATGATGTGTCTTGCTTTCATAAGTGGCTGTTCGGAATTACTTGAGTGCAAATATAACGCTTAACCGGCAATTAATGGCCGATATGGATGTATATGTTTTTAAATAGTGTGGATTTGCTTGGCGGTTACGCCCAAAACTGTTAACTTAGGGGTGATTTATGATTCTGACCGGTGTCAGAGACTGATGTAAATTTAAGCAAGATGACTGATCCCCATAGATATTGCGTGATAATGTGCGGCGGCATCGGGAGCCGTTTCTGGCCCTATAGCCGTTCGTCGCGTCCCAAACAGTTCATAGACTTCCTGGGTACGGGCCGCTCGCTGCTGCAGATGAGCTATGACCGCGTGCTGCCCATCGTGCCGCGCGAGAACATCATACTGATGACCAACGAGATGTATGCCGAAGAAATCGCGGCACAGTTGCCCGACATTGACCGCAGTCAGATTCTGCTGGAACCGGCGCGCCGCAACACGGCCCCCTGCATAGCCTGGGCGGCGTGGCATATCTGCGCCCGCGACCCCGAGGCATCGATTATGGTGGCGCCGAGCGACCACCTGATTACCCGCGAGCAGAGGTTCGAGGAGTCGATCCGTGCCGGATTCGACTTCGTGGAGCATCATGACGCCCTGCTCACGCTCGGCATAAAGCCCACACGCCCCGAGACGGGCTACGGATACATACAGGTGGGGCCGCGCGTGACCGACGACATATTCAAGGTGAAGACATTCACCGAGAAACCGCACCTCGAGCTGGCAAAGGTGTTTCTCGAGACCGGCGAGTTTTTCTGGAACTCGGGGATTTTCCTGTGGCGGGCGTCGCGCATCATTGACGAGATGCGCCGGCACGCGCCCGATATTGCCGGGGCGTTTGACCGCGGCGCGGAATATTTCGGCACAGAGCGCGAGATAGAGTTCATCAACGAGAATTTCCCCGGCGTGCCCGGCATCTCGATAGACTTCGCCGTGATGGAGAAGTCGCAGAACGTGTATGTGGAGACGGTAGACTTCGGCTGGAACGACCTGGGCACATGGGGTTCGCTCTATGATGTCTCGCCCAAGAACCGCGACGCCAACGTGACACAGAACTGCAACGTGATGGCCTACAACTCTACCGGCAATATCTTTGCCGTAAACGGCGAGAAACTGGTGGTGGTCGACGGGCTCTCTGACTTCATTATCGCCGACGCCGGCGACGTGCTGCTCATCTGCCCCAAAGATCAGGAACAGCGCATCAAGCAGATGGTGAACGACGCCAAAGCGCGCTATGGCGAGAAGTATCTCTGACCGCTGAAAAGTTTTTTTAGGGTCTTTAGGGTCATTAAGGTCTTTAGGGTCGTTAAGGACTCTAAAGACCCTAATGACTTTAAGGACCTTATTGTTTTGGTGTGGGCATAAAGAAAACGGGAGCGGCTGTCACAGCTACTCCTCGTTAAATAATAAACCAATCATTATCACATTTCTTGCAATGGAAAAAGTAATCTTGCTAAGTACACTATTAAAACACACGGGGTGTGAAATGGTTCGTGGCAAGATGCGATTTTTTTGAAAAATTTTTGTGCGCGGGCGTAAGTGGCAGGGTGGCAGGGCTTTATGGGGGTAGTACGGTGGTGCGTTTGGCAGGGTGCAGCAGTGCCATTGGCGCCCTTTGGGGCAATGGGTGGTATGGGTGTGCGTTATGGTGGGCCGGTCGGGTTATCGGCCGAGCTCGGCCGATAACTGAAACAGGGGCTGCATGGTGCCGGCCTGCCGGCATGGTGGTGTGTGCAGGGGGCCGGGTTTACCGGCGGGGGGTGAAGAAGGCACGCATCAGGGCGGCGCACTCGTCGGCGAGGATGCCGGCGGTGACAGTGGCGCGGGGGTGGAAGGGCACACCGGGGCGCTGTGCCGTCTGGCAGGCGTAGCCGCGCTTGGGGTCTGAGGCGCCGTAGACGATTACCGGTACCTGGGCCCACGAGATGGCACCGGCGCACATCAGGCAGGGTTCGACAGTGACATAGAGGGCGCAGTCGGTGAGGTATTTGCCGCCGAGGGTCTGCGCGGCGGCGGTGATGGCCTGCATTTCGGCGTGGGCGGTGACGTCGCCGAGCCGTTCGGTGAGGTTGTGGCCGCGACCGACCACGCGCCCCCGGCATACCACGATGGCGCCGATGGGTATCTCACCCTCATCGAAAGCGATGTGGGCCTCGGCCAGGGCCATGCGCATGTAGCGCTCGTGGTCGGCCGTGGTGAGTGCGGCGGGTGAACGGTCAGGTGCGGGCGTCATGGCGTGTGCGGTCATTTTATTTCGAGCCTCAGCCCTTCGTTGGCCAGGATGGTGTTGGGGAATATGGCCCGGGCCTCGGCGAGATGGCGCTCCTCGTTGCGGTAGGCCTTGGAGAAGTGGCCCAGGATGAGCTGCCCCACGCCGGCGTCGCGTGCTATCATGGCGGCCTGCGAGGCTGTGGAATGGAACCGCGCGGCGGCGCGGTCGGCGGCATCATCGGCGTATGTGGCCTCGTGGTAGAGCACGTCTACGCCGCGCACGCTGTCGACAATCCCGGGATCGTAGACCGTGTCAGAGCAGTATGCGTAGCTTACCGAGGGGTCGGCGGGGGTGGTGAGGCGGTCGTTGGTGTAGATGGTGCCGTCGGGGGTGGTGTAGTCGTCGCCGTCGAACTTTATGCCGTGCAGGCGGCTCACGGGGATGTTGAGGAACCGAGCCATGTCGCCGCGCAGGTGCCGCGGCTTGGGTTTCTCGTCGAAACGGTAACCCACGCAGGGCACGCGGTGCCGCAGCGGGAACGAGCGCACGGTCATGGAGGGGAAATCGGCCACCAGGGCGCTTTCGCGCGGGTCAATGACGTGGAAGATAAGCTCGAAGGTGCGTTCGCGGCAGAAATAGTCCATGATTCGGGTGAACATGGCGGCGCCGTCGGCGAATGTGTGCACTGTCACGGCACTCCCTTTCTGCTGCAGTGACAGGGTGGAGAGCAGCCCGGGGAGCCCCAGGCAGTGGTCGCCGTGCAGGTGCGAGATGAAGATGTCGGTCAGGCGGGCGAAGGGGAGTCCCTGGCGGCGCATCGAGAGCTGTGCCCCTTCGCCGCAGTCAATCATCATCAGGCGGTTGCGGTAGCCCAGCACCTGGCACGCGGGTAGGTGACGCAGCGAGGGGGTCGCCGAGCCACAGCCGAGTATGTCGAGGGTAAGCGCGTCGGGGTTCATCGTCCGGTGAGTATTTCCTTGAGTGTTGACAGTTTGTTCAACGCCTGGAGCGGCGAAAGGTTGTCGATGTCGAGCCCTAAAAGCTCGTCGCGAATCTGAGTGAGCACCGGGTCGTCGAGCTGGAAGAACGAGAGCTGCATGCCGTCGTCGGTGCGGCGCGTCACGGCGGTCTTGCCGCGGGTTTCGGCGGCGTCGCGCCCTTCGAGCTGCCGGAGCACTTCGGCGGCGCGGTCTACTATCGAGCGCGGCATGCCGGCGAGCTTGGCCACGTGTATGCCGAAACTGTGCTCCGAGCCGCCGCGTTCGAGGCGGCGCAGGAACACCACCTTGCCGTCAATCTCTTTCACGGCCACGTTGAAGTTCTCGACACCCTGGTAGAGCTCTTCCATGTCGTTGAGCTCGTGGTAGTGGGTGGCGAAGAGGGTCTTGGGGCGCAGGGGCGAGGCGTTGATGTACTCGACGATCGACCAGGCGATGGATATGCCGTCGTAGGTGGAGGTGCCGCGCCCGAGCTCGTCGAAGAGTATGAGCGAGCGCTCGGAGAGGTTGTTGAGAATCGAGGCGGCCTCGTTCATCTCGACCATGAAGGTTGACTCGCCGAGTGAGATGTTGTCGGACGCGCCGACGCGGGTAAAGATCTTGTCGACCACGCCGATGTGCGCCGACTCGGCGGCGACGAACGACCCGATCTGTGCCATGATGACGTTAAGGGCCGTGGAGCGCAGCAGGGCAGACTTACCCGACATGTTGGGGCCGGTGATCATCATCACCTGCGTGGCGTCGTTGGCCAGGGTGACGGAGTTGGCGATATACGGGGTGCCGGCGGGGAGCTCTTTCTCGATCACGGGGTGACGCCCCTCGCGGATGTCGATTACCAGCGAGTCGTCGACCACGGGGCGGTTGTAGTGATTCTCGAGGGCGCAGCGGGTGAACGACAGCAGGCAGTCGAGGCGCGCCAGTGTGTGGGCGTCGACCTGGATGGCGGGCACATACTCGGCCACGGCGGCCACGAGGCGCTGGTATATCTGGTTCTCGAGGATTTCGATGCGCTCCTGTGCGGTCACGATCTTCTCCTCGTATTCCTTTAGTTCCTGGGTGATGTAGCGTTCGGCGTTGACGAGGGTCTGCTTGCGCACCCAGTCGGCGGGCACTTTGTCGCGGTGGGTGTTGGTGACCTCGATGTAGTAGCCGAAGACATTGTTGTAGGCCACTTTGAGCGAGGGGATGCCGGTGGCCTGGCTCTCGCGCTGCTGTACCTCGCGGAGATACGCGCGGCCGTCGTGCGAGATGCGACGCAGTTCGTCAAGCTCGGTGTCGACCCCCTCCCGCACCACGTCGGCACCGCGCCCCAGGGCGTTGGGGGCGTCGTCGGTGATTTCATCGGCGATGCGCTGCCGTATGAGGTCGCAGGGGTTGAGCTGGTCGCCCATGGCGCGGAGCGCCTGCTGGTCTGAGGCGGCGCAAATCTCCTTTATGGGGCCGATGGCGGCCAGGGCGTTGCGCAGCTGCACGAGTTCGCGCGGGGTGACGCGCCCCACGGCCACTTTGCCGGTGAGGCGCTCGAGGTCGCCGATGCGTCCTAAGAGTTCGCGCAGGTCGTCGCGGGCGTCGGGTTCGCGGAAGAAATGCTCGACCACATCGAGGCGCGAGTTGATCTGCGCCGGGTCTTTCAGGGGGAAGGTGATCCAGCGGCGCAGCATGCGGGCGCCCATGGGCGAGATTGTCTGGTCGAGCACGTCGAGCAGCGAGCGCCCCTCGTCGCCGAGCGAATGCAGGAGCTCGAGGTTGCGCACCGTGAATTTGTCGAGGCGCACGAAACGGTCCTCTTCGATGCGTGCCAGGCGGGTTATGTGGCCCGTCTGCGTGTGCTGGGTGAGGTCGAGGTAATGGAGTATGGCGCCCGAGGCTATCACGGCCGCGGGGATGCCCTGTATGCCGAACCCTTTGAGCGAGGCGGTCTGGAACTGTTTGAGCAGACGGTCGTTGGCGGCCTGGTCGGTGAAAATCCAGTCTTCGAGCTCGAAGGCCAGGTAGCGCCCCGAGACGAAATCGTCGAGACGGCACTTTTTGCCGCGCTCAACCAGCACCTCCTTGGGCATGAAGTTGCCCATGAGCTTGTCGACATATTCCAGCGGGCCCTGGGCGGTGAGGAATTCGCCGGTGGAGATGTCGAGGAACGCCACGCCAACCGACTGGTCTTTGGCGAAATGCAGTGCGGCCAGGAAGTTGTTCTCGCGGTGGTCGAGCACGTTGTCGCCCAGGGCCACGCCCGGGGTGACCAGCTCGATGATGCCGCGGCGCACCATGCGGTTCTTTACTGTCTTGGGGTCTTCGAGCTGTTCGCAGATGGCCACGCGCTTTCCGGCGCGCACCAGGCGCGGCAGGTAGGTGTCGAGGGCGTGATGGGGGAACCCCGCCAGCTCGACCGACGAGGCCGAGCCGTTGGCGCGGCGTGTGAGGGTGATGCCCAGTATCTCTGAGGCCGTGATGGCGTCGTCGCAGAATGTCTCGTAGAAGTCACCCACGCGAAACAGCAGCACCGCGTCGGGGTGCTTGCGTTTCATCTCGAAATACTGTTTCATCAGCGGGGTCTCCGCCACTTTCTTGGCCACGTCGTAAGCTGTTTTGTTGCTGTTTGGGGGTTATAAGTAACTGTTCAAAATTATTTTATATTAACCGGTCATCTTATTTCAATGTTTCTTCGGCGAAATTTTTGAATCTTTTCCTCTCTTCATCAGTCGTGTAGCTCGCTACACTCCTTCTTCATCGAGAAAAATCTCCTGAAAATTTTTCTCGAACAAACATTAAAATAATTTCGACCGGTTACTTAAAGGATGTTTTCCTTACTGCAAAGATAGCAAAAATAGCGCTTACAGCCCACAGCCGCCCCGATTTTTAACGGTGGCGACAGTGTGGTCGGCATGTTCAGCGGCTCTCGGGGAGGGTGCCGAGAAGGTCGTTCAGCAGGTCGGGGCGGTTGGTGGTGATCAGGTCGACGCCGCGGTCGATGAACCGGCGCATCATGGCCGTATCGTCGACGGTCCAGACATTTACCAGCAGACCGAGCCCGTGGGCGCGGCTGATCCAGTCGGGATGCGCGTCGAGCTTGTCGTGGGCATAGCTCATGCCGCGGTAGCCTCGCGCCGCTACCGTCTCGGGGTCGAGGTCACCGGCCAGGTAAAACACCGGGATGGCGGGGCGCAGGCGGTGCATCTCGTCGCAGGCGTTCTGTGAGAACGAGATGAAATCGGTGCGGTGGCCGATGCCGAAATGGTCGATGGCCGAGGCGATGCGCCCCACGGCGTAGCGTTCGAGCGCAGGGTCGTCTATCACCTTCAGTTCAAGCACCAGACGCAGGTCAGGGTGACGTTCGGCGGCCGCGAGGAACTCGTTGAGCGACGGCATCGGTTCGCCGTTGTCGAGGGCTATGCCCATCACCTCGCGCGCCGGGGTGCGGGCTATGTCGATCCCCTTGAAACGATAGTCGTGGTTCACCACCAGCGCGCTGTCGGCCGTGAGGTTCACGTCGAATTCGGTGCCGTACGCCCCCACAGAGACAGCCCCGTGCATCGCGGCAATTGAGTTCTGCGCCGAACCCTCGGGCGTCCAGTGCCCCCGGTGCGCCACCACCAGCGGCCCCGGGCTCTCCACAGCATGCGGCTCCCCGGCGTCAGCCGTTTGCAGACTTCCCGTTATGCCCACGGCCATAACGGCCGTCCCAATAATCCATTTTCTGAGTCTCATGGTAACAGATGTTTTTGCAAGTAAATATCTGCTAAGTTACAACAATGTTCTGTCGGTGGCAAGTATTTTAATGGAGTCAAGTGATTTTAGTGCATTGTAAGTCTGCTTTTATTGTAAAATAGTGCAGTCTGATAGTATCTTTTACTGTAAAATAGTGCGTTTTACGGAAATGTTTCCTAACTTTGCATCCGAGAAAGAACTACATGATGGACAAGAGGATACTTGAAACGATATTGGCTGACCAGGCCGAGGAGTTGGCACTGAAACGAAACTTACACTTTTGTCAGCGTAAGGAGGAAGATTATATAGACTTGAACAGCACGCAGGCCCAGGTTGTAATCGGTGTAAGACGAAGCGGTAAGTCGACATTGTGTTATAATGCGCTTTCCCGGAAAGGGATAAAATTTGCATATGTCAATTTTGATGATGAGCGACTGATACATCTTACGGGAGATGACCTTAACGATGTGCTTGAGGTGCTTTATAAAATTAACGGCGATTTTGATTGTCTTTTCATAGATGAGATACAGAATATTCCCGAATGGTATCTGTTCGTGAACCGACTTTTGCGTAAGCAGATTCACGTAATAATAACCGGTTCCAATGCAAAATTGCTGAGCGGTGAGCTTGCGACTCATCTGACGGGGCGCCATCATTCCATATCTCTCTATCCTTTTTCTTTCGAGGAGTTTTGCGAGGTCAAGAATATAGATACGAAATCAAAGACGACTAAGGCCATAGCCGCAAGAAGAGCGGCTTTTGACGAGTATATGCGTCAGGGGGGCTTTCCGGAACTCCAGTTTATCGGAAATGACCGCGACTATATCGAGGGGCTTGTCGACAACATACTTAAGCGCGACATAGAACAGAGGTTCAAGATTCTGCATGCCTCGGCTTTTGAAGA
Source organism: uncultured Porphyromonadaceae bacterium (assembly GCA_938027385.1). Lineage (GTDB taxonomy): Bacteria > Bacteroidota > Bacteroidia > Bacteroidales > Muribaculaceae > UBA7173. Next base: position 13,708 of record CALJBF010000064.1, read on the forward strand.
GATGGCGCACCATCTCCTTAACACAGCTCCTGCTGTCGTTATAGACAAGCGCCTGCAGGAAATATTCAGTTTCAGGTCACAACATACTGCCAAGAATTATCTGAGTTACCTCAAGCAGGCATATCTGTTAGTCGGACTGCACAAATATTCCCCCAAGAGTCGACAAAGGATAACATGTGAGAAGGTCTATCCTATTGATGTGGCACTGATGAACAAGCGGTCGGATGCATTTGCCGGAGAAAATCTCGGATGGAGGCTGGAAACCATAGTGTATCTGCACCTATTGCGAAAATACAAAAGACAGGGGATGGATGTCTATTATTTTAATGATCGTTCGGGCGAATGTGATTTTGTCGTCTGTGACAATCGCAAGGGTGTTCTTGCCGTGCAGGTGTCGTACGATATTTCAAATGAAAAAACAAGAAAGCGGGAAATTTCCGGTCTGATACTTGCCGCTAAAAAGACTGGTTGTGGTAATCTTCTGCTTTTAACAGATCATGATTATGAAGATATATCAAGTGAGGGATATGAGATTGCCGTGCGGCCGGTTTACGATTATATTTTAGAGTAGAGAGTGTTGGTGAATGCGGTTTTCGCCTGATATGCAGGGATATTATGTTGTAATGTTTGGTTGATAGTCAAGGAGACAGCTAAACAGGCCAAGGTGCGTTCCTACAATTTGATGAATTTTGCAGCACCCTCTGATAATAGCAATGCGATTCTTCTCGGCCTGATCCATGGCCGAGTTGAATGTGTCAAAACTGTCGATTCTCTGTGAAAAGCCCGTGCCAAGTTTGATTATGAGGGTGCCGTTCACACTTCCACATCGAGCGTTTTGGGGTAGTAATGCGCCTGTTTATTTTATAGCGGTTTGAACATGAGGCTGTGTCGTAATCAAGGTTTATGGTACAGCCTCTGATTTTTGATCTTTGATGTCAGGCGATTTTTCAAGCTGCCGATTTCCGGTGATCTTTCCAGGATAATCGGTCCTCAGGCGTTAAAAATCGGGATATGGGGGAAACAGGCCGGATTCGGGCGTATTCCCCCGTTTTTGGTCTGTTTCGCTGTCTTCGAGCACATTTTCTTTATTTTGAAGACAATGGCGAAGAAGGCAAAGTACATTGTGACCTTGTCTTTTCCGGATTGGGGTTTTTCGGGGTGGCAGAGTTGGGTTCTCTCTGGTTTTCGGTGTTGTTATTTTTCTCGGTTTTCTCCAGGTTGTGGGGTACGCTTTCTTTTGGATTTTTTTTGATGATCTGCTCGGTTTTCGGAGAGTAAGGTGTGGTTGGTTTGTGGAAATGGCGACATGTCAGGAGCGTGGCCGTGAGGAGAACTACAGTCGCGAGAGCGCCGATGATCCAACGGGTCAGGCGGTGGGAGAGATGCCACGGGATGTGGTGAGTCAGATGACCACGGAGATGGCGGGGGATGACGGCACAGCCGGTGCGTGAGGTGAACGATGCAGACCGGGGAATGGGCGGAACGTTGACCTTTTCGGCCATTATGGTGCCTGAGGGTGTAGCGGGGGCTTTCAGCGATACCTTGTCGACGGGGATAAGCCAACAGGTGTAATTGTCGCAGGTGCGCCCGTCGCATATTGCCTTGATGGCGGCAAGTTTCCCGGCGTCATCGAGCTTATGGTTGGCGAGGATGGCACACAGCTTTGCGTTCGACAGCTGTTCGAGCACGCCGTCGCAGCAAATGAAGAAATAGTCGCCCTGACGCAGGTCGTCAAACACGTAGGCGTCGGCCCGCTGCCGGTTTGCGGCGCCCGGTTGCATGGCGCGGGTGATGATGTTTTTCTGCGGGAAGTCGCGGGCCTCGGCCTCGGTGATCTCTCGGGCCTTTAGCAGGTCGTTCACCAGGGAGTGGTCTGACGATTGGTACAGTATGCCTCCGCGGCCCGTCGCCGCGTCGAACAGCGACGGACGTATGTGGTATATGCGGCTGTCGCCGATATGGGCTACAAGGTACGAGTCGTCGTTGAGGCAGAGGCATGTCATCGTGGTGCCGGGACGTTTCCCGACGTTGCAGTAGATTGCGTCGAGAGCCTCATAAGCCCGTGTAAGGCCGCTCTCGAAAACGGGGATGTCTACCTCGCGGCAAGCCGAGAGATACGCGCCCAGTGCATTGGCCACAGTGGCGCTGGCCTCCTCACCGTTATCATGGCCGCCCATGCCGTCGCAGAGGATGAAGACACGTGTCGACGCATCGGCATCTGCCGGGTAGAGCGCGTCCTCCTGATTCTCCTTGAGTCCGATTTCCGAGAAACAGAGCGGTTTGCGTATTCTTATCATTGTGCCAGGCGTGTTGATTCGTCGTCGTTTGATTCCAGGATTATGTCGGTTTTGCCGAGTGTGAGTCTGTCGCCGAATTTGATTATAAGTACGTCGCCGCGGTTTATCTCGCGGCCGTTGAGCTTTACCACGTTCTTCGAGTTTATCTCCACGAGACGGTGCTCATAGCCGGTGGCGGTTTTCACCACGTCGATGCGCACATGGCGGCGACTCATATATATATCGTTGCTGATGCGGATATCGGCGGTGGCAGTCTGGGCGCGGCGCCCGATGATGTTGGTCCCCGGTTTCAGCCACTGCACTTCGTTGGTGGCGGTCACGCGGATCTGCCCTACGTCGAGGGTCGAGGCCGGTGCCATCACAAGCTGTGTGGGCTGTTCGTCGGCACCCTGCGCGCCGCGCGCCATTGCGCCGCTCTGATACACGCTGGCGTTGGCCTTGAAATGGCATTTCGGACATTCCACCACCATGTTCTGATAGCCCGCCACCTCGTTGAACGAGAGCTGTTGCATGCATTCGGGGCAGACGATATAGATTCTTCCCATCAGACCATGAATGTCGGGTCGCCGTCGTTGATATAGTCGGGCATGCCGTCGTCGGTTGCGCAGAGATAGTCGCCCTGCTCGGCCGCGGCGGCCTGCTGAAGGTCAGCCAATGCAATCTCGTGCTGCGAGATGTCATGTAGTTCCTGTTCCTGAATCTGGCTGTCGGCGTTGTCGTCGTGCCACAGCACATCCATCTTGCCGTCGTTGTCAACGTCAACAAGCAGGGCGTGGTCATCGTGTGCTGCCACGAGTGCGACATTAAGTGTGCTGCCGTCGGGGGCATTGACGGTTTCCACCCCGAGCACATGAATCTCGTTGTCGACCGGTTCGGCGGCGATCATTTGCGCGTCAGGCGCTACGTTCTCATGTGTTTCGGTGTGCGCGGTATCCTCGGTGTGGGTGATGTCCGAATTATCTGCGACGGTCGTGCCATGGGCGGTAGCGACCGGTGAATGGTGTGTTACATGTGAATGATGGGTTACCGGTGCTGTTTCGCCCACGCGGCTCTGATAGTCAGCGCGCTCCTGGGCCGACATGCTGTTCCACTCGTCAGCGTAATATGTGCCGTAAAGGCGCCCGTTGTATTCAAAGACGCCGCCCGCGCCGACCTGTGCGCGTGCCTGTGCGAAAGCCTCGTCAAAGCTCACGGCATCGACGTGGGCATACCGTATCCCCTCGTCGTTGGCGAGAATGGCCTGCTCCTCAGCGGGAACGGTCACATTCTCAGCCGCCGTGGTTGCTGTTTCGGGCACCGTATTGCCGTCAGCGGTAAAAGCCGTGGCGGCAACTCCAACAGCCGCTCCGGCAACAAAGCCTCCGGCTGTTCCGGCAACAATCTTTCCGGTAGCGGACTTCCCTTTGGGGGCCGGCTCATACATCGGGTTATTCACCGGGTTTGCCGCGCTGTTATAAGCGCCGCAGTTTCTCGTCGGTTCCTCATTGATGAGGCGCGTGGATTCGTCTGTCATATTATTGAGTTTTTATTTTGTTGCAAAAGTAATTGGTGCGTTCGCCTCATCCAAATATCTCGTACTATATTGGACGAAATATATGTTTTAATGGATTGTATTTCGTTTGGGCTTCGAAATCTGTGTCTTAAAGATTGAAATTCAAAAATGATCAAATGCCGTGATACACATTGATGGTGTCGGAGAGTACCGCAAATTCTCTGACATACGATTGCACAAGAGAGCCTATAACTCCTATTAATTAATAGTTCCTTAATAATAGCTCCAAGTGGTGTCCTCCATTGCAACGGCTGGTTCCTCCCATACTGCAACGGCTGGTTCCTCCCATACTGCAACGGTGTCTTCTGCTACGTACGTATCCACAGAATCCATCGCATTAGCAGACTCCGAGAAGTAATTACTGATTTCTTTTCCTACGATATATAATGTCGCAACAAGACATGAAATTGCTAAAAAAACTATGGCGACATATGAGCAGCCGTTATTATTTGAATGTGGCGTAGGAGTCGGAGGAACATTGATGCCGTTTGCATTTGTGTTCGTTGTGGATGATGAAGACGTGGTGGGTTTATTGTCGGGAATGAATTGTGTTTCTTCGTTGATAGAGGCGTGAGAAGTATTTGAATTCTGAGTTTGAGTGGCTTTGGGTGTCTTATTGTTAATGTATAGGGAGTCAATGAATTGTCGGATACTGTGCGGGCGGGCAGCACGTTTAACAGTCAGTACGTTTGTAATTGCTGTGGCAATTGGGGCGGAGATTGAGGCGGGGAGGGTGAGGCCGTTCTCCTGGATGTCACTGGCGTAAGGAGGCGTTTGGGAGGTGAGCAGGTAGTAAAGGGTCGCGGCGAGGGAGTAGACGTCGGTTTCGGGCGAAAATTCCTTGATGCGGCCGGGGATATACATTTCCATCGGGGAGTAACCGTGGCTGACGGCCTGCATGAGGGTGGAGGTGGCCTCGCCAGATGCATCATACTGTTTCGAGAGGCCGAAATCGATAAGAACGGGCTGGTCGTCTGCGCGGCGCACCATGATGTTTGCCGGCTTGACGTCGAAGTGCGTCATCTGGCGCGAGTGGATGTATGCCAGCGCCTCGCCCACGCAGGTGATGTAGCCGACGGCGGTCTCTTCGGGCATCGGACCGTCGCGCTTTATCATCTCGTTGAGGTTCTCGCCATCGATATAGTCCATGACGTAATATGCGGTGTTGTTCTCCTCCAACACGTCGTGGATGTGTACGATACCCGGATGGTCGAGCCTGGCGATATTGCGTGCTTCCCTGAGGAAACGCGCCCTCAGCCGTGCCACAGTCTCGGCATTGTTCTGGGTGCCGAGTGTGAGGTGACTGGTATTGTCGCGCCCGCAGAGTTCCTTGGGGAAAAACTCCTTGATTGCAACCGTGCGTTCAAGCAGAGTATTCTGGGCCAGGTAGGTTATGCCGAAACCTCCCTGCCCGAGGACACGGATGATGCGGTATTTGCCTGACTGAAGTTCGGTGTTAGGTGATAACTGCATGATGGTTGGCAGATGAAACGAGATACCTATCGTAAATTTAGCAATAGATGGTGTGGTGATGTCTGCGTGCTGCGGCTTATTTTATGAAATGTGGGGTTTGATTGATGAAATTGTGGCCGAGGGTCAGCGGTAGCGGACGATGACGAGGTCATCAGGGAAATTTCCCCACATCACGGGGTGCTGACGGTCGTGTGTCTGGCGTGTGACACCGGTACTGACATGGCGGAAGAGCTCGCGGGCTGTGATGCGGCGGTCGCCGTCGGCATCGGCGCCTCCGCGGAGTCCTCTGAGCAGATGGCGGGTGAAATAGCCATTGGCCATGTAGGGCGACTCGATGGACGATTCGTCGCCGCGCGACGAAAGGAACATGAGGATGTTACCGGACTGAGGGGGCGCCGGAGGGGAGTCGGGGCGGATGGCGCCGCTGTTGCATGCGTCGGCGAATATGATTTTGTCGGTCGCGGCCGAGCGGCGCATTATGTTGAAGATCTCGGCGTACGACAGGCCGTCGGCAACCGACGTGATGTCGTGGGGGCAGAATCCGCCGGGATAACCGTGGCCGCTGAAGTAGAAGATGATACGGTCGCCCTGCTGTGCGCGGGCAAACTGGCTGACGAGGCTGTCGACTATGCGCTGCCGCGTGGCGTACCTGCCGGTGATGACGATGACGTTGTCGGTGGCGCGTCTGAAGAATGTGGCCATGGCTTTGGCGTCGTCCTCGGTCTTGATGAGGTCATTGACGCGCGGGTCGGCATAATTCCCCACGCCGACACACACGACGTAAGTCTCGGCCAGGGCGCCCAGGGCGCAGATGGCGGCAAAGAGCAATAATGCTATGCGTTTCATGGAAGGGTCAGTGTTCGGTGTAATGGCATTTGCAGTAGGGGCAACTCTGTAGGTCGCGCACGAGCAACCTGTAGTTGCGTGCAGGCAGGGAGTGGCCGCAGTCGGGGTTGGGGCAGACCCATGCGTCGTCAAACGCATCCTGGCGGCGCTGGCGGTCGGCGGGTGATTCGGCATTGCGCATCCCCACGAAACTGTAGATGTTGCCGATGACGCCTATGCCGGTGAGTACGTATGCCACCCGCCCGAGGAAAAACATCGTGGGCATGACACACATGGTGAATATGCCGAGTACCGACCTTGTGAGGTTGATGCGGCGCTGTTGGTCGGCAAGGCGGATGTTGGTCTGGTTAAAGTCATCCCAGACGCGGCGCAGATGCGCAATGCTGTAAGTGCGGGGCTCGGGAGCCTGTGCTGTGGTGCGGGGTTTTGCCCCGGCCTGCGTTGCCGGTGTGCCGATGAGTTGGGATAGTGTTGCCGTGAACACAGGTCCGAGGCGCAGGCGGCTGTCGAACCGTGCCGTTGACCGCAGGATCTGGATGCCGTCGACCCAGGTGCCGGCGTTGCTGAGGTTTTCGACGGTGTAGGTGCCGTCGGCGTTCGGCGTGACGCGGCAGTGCCGTCGGCTCACGGTCTTTTCGGTGATCGGTGCGGACAGGGTGCCCTCGCGGCCGATTATGATTTCCATGTCAGATGTCGGTATAAAGTTGCTTGAGGTTTTTCAGGGCGTCTTTTGAGATGGCGATCTCGAAAACGCGCGGTGTGCTGTAGTCGGTGAGGATTAGTTTCTGCCGTGGCACATTGATCTGGAAGATATAGAGGGTGTTGACGATATAACGTTTGCCTATTCGCAGGAACGTGGGCTTGTCGAAACGGAAACGCTCTGACAGTAATGCCTCAATGTTGGCGAGGCTGGTGAGCAGGGTGGCTTTGGCGCCGTTGACGAAAAAGACATGACAATAGTTTGAGTCGGCCTCGAAGTATGCTACTTTTTCGAGGCGTACCTTTATCATTTCGTCGCGTGTGTTGAAGTAAAGGGTGGTGTCATTGGCGTTGAAATGTCTCATGCGGCGGGTGCGGGATGTGTGCGTGACCGTCAGATCCCCATGGCGGACAATAACCGGTTATGGAACAAAAAGCGCAGGATCTGTACCGTCGCCCGTCCCGCCGCAAAAGGCCTTCGCAATGCCCGACAGAAGTGGAACGGGCAACACGCAGAGCCTACGCCGTATGACAATGTACGCCGACCGGGTGGCACACTTGCGCATACCACCCTGCCGGGCATGATGTTCATACCCGAGACATCTACCGTTGCCTCATTCCCGCTTCTGTCAAAAGAGGTTGCGAAGTTCTTTGCGGCCAGGAATCAAGCGCGGATAAACGCTTTCATTATGTAATGACCTCCCACGTTCCGGCTCATGCCTGATGCACGACCCCTACGGCGTAAGGTCACGGCAAATATACGAATTATTCTGATATGATGAAGGACACGCGCACAATAAAACTTTGAGGGTAAGAGAGTCGGATAAGGATGGAACCAGGTGTATAGGACTATCGTAATCAAAATTCGGATAAATAGCTGGGGGTATGGGGTGTTTTTAACTCAATTTATTAAAGTGGATTAACTCAATTTAACAAAGTGAAGTGCCTCAAAAATACAAAATGGGGGGCGTGAATTTGGCCGGTAGTCCCAATCATCTTATCAACTTATAAATTTATATTTGGTGAGAGTGGGTGACTTAGGGCGAAGTAAGGAGGGACATGGGAGTGGTGGGGAACTTTAGGGGTGGTGCGCATGTTCTATTTATAGAAGTAAATTAACTGTCAATAGAGAAGATTATGCGCAGGAGTATGAGAGGGAGGGGTGTGAGGGCTGCGGCTGTGGCGGTGATGGTGCTTGCGGGTGCCGGCGGTGCCGGGGCGCAGACGCATGAGTTTCAGAAACCTGATCCGGACAAATGGTATCGGCTCGATACCCGCTATAACGGGACTGACGCCCGTGTGGGGCGTTGCATCCAGTATTATCCGGCGGGGTCGGAGCATCCCGACATGCTGTGGTCGGCGGTGCCGGTGGCGGCGTCGGATCCGGCGGCCGATTACCAGTGGTGGCGTTTTGTCGAGAATCCGGATTCACCGGGGCAGTATGCCATGATCTGCAAGGCGGCCCCGTCGGGTTACGTGAATCCCGAACCTACGAGTATAAGTAATTCGGGGCGGTGGGTGTATGTGACTGACGCCGGCAGTGGCGCCGGCGCCGGGAAGTATGGATTCATCTTCGTGACATCTGACACGCTGAGCGGTGTGGATGCCGCTACGGGCGAGTCGTATTGTGCCATAGCTACCGAACGCTCGCAACACTGGTATATGAACTGCGGGGCTGCCGCGCAGAATTATGCCATAAATCTGTGGTACGAGACATACTCGGAGGATGCCAATGAATGGCTTTTCAATTACATGGGTGATGTGGACGGGGGCGGACCGACTCCGGTAACCGATGTCAGCGCCGACCGGGAGGAGGGCGAGCCGGTGTGCTATGATCTGTGCGGACGCAGGGTCGCCAATCCGTCGGGCGGTCTGTATATCGTGAACGGCCGACTTACGGTGCTCAGATAGCACGCGGCGTGTGGCAGCGTGACTGCCGGATGTATACGTGGTGCATATATACGAAAAGTGTGTTTCTTCACAGAAACACACCTCCCTCATAACCAAAATTCAAGTATGTATGTTCTTTTCGTCTAACAATCGAAAAATAGGGGGTAATCCACGGTGGGATTGCGTGGCAAAATTACAATGTTTCGGGCCGATTGTTCACCAAAATGTGGTTAAAATTTGTTAATTTTGGCTAAAATTGGCCGTTTTGGCAACATTGTGGTACAACATGCCCGGTAATTTATGTGAAAATCACCGTTGTGCGGGGTCAAAGCGCTTGCGGGCGTAGGCCAGAGCCTCGGCGCGCTCGACGCAGGTGCCACACCGGCCGCATGGCTCGGCGCCCCCTTTGTAACAGCTGTAGGTGTGGTCATAGTCGACGCCGAGCTGCAGGCCGCGCAGGCAGATCTCGCCTTTGGTGAGCCGGGTGTAGGGGCATTCAAGGCTGATGCCGGCGAATGTGCCCTCGGCGATGGCGCGAGCCATGGCGTCGACGAATCCGGGGCGGCAGTCGGGGTAAATGGTGTGGTCGCCCGAATGGTTGGCGAGCATCACGGTGGTGAGGCCGCGGCTCTCGGCGAGTCCGGCGGCCACGGCGAGCATGATGCCGTTGCGGAAGGGCACGACGGTCGAGCGCATATTGTCGTCGGCGTAATGCCCCTCGGGGATGGCGTCGGCGCCGCTGAGCAGCGAGCTTTCGAAGTATCGGCCCATGAATCCGAGGGGTATCTCGATGTGCTCTATACCCAGGCGCCGGCAGTGGTAGCGGGCGCATTCGGCCTCGCGTTCGTTGTGGTTGGCGCCGTAGTGGAATGTCACCGCCAGGGCGATGCGGTCGGCGCGGTCGTAGAGCAGGGTGGTTGAGTCCATTCCCCCGGAAAGGACTATGAGCGAGTCTTTTGCCATGTGATGGATGTGTCAGCGGAGTTTTTCGGCGGGGTCGAAATCGAACGCGGCTGCCATGCGCTGCGCGGCCAGTGCCTGGTGTTCGTCGTCGGCGCGGTTGGCGAAGGGGTGGATGGAGATGCCGCCGCGCGGGGTGAAGATGCCGCGCACCTCGATGTAGCGGGGCTCCATAAGCTCCCAAAGGTCGTTGAGGATGATGTTCACGCAGTCTTCATGGAAGTCGCCGTGGTTGCGGAACGAGAAGAGGTAGAGTTTCAGGCTCTTGCTCTCGACCATGCGGCGCCGCGGTATGTAGTTTATGATGATGCGCGCGAAGTCGGGCTGCCCGGTTTTGGGGCAGAGCGAGGTGAATTCGGGGCAGTTGAAGGTGACGACGTATTCGCGGCCGGGGTGTTTGTTGTCGAATGTCTCGAGCACGCCGGGGGCGTAGTCGGTGGGGTAGGCCGTGGAGCCCGCCCCGAGGAGCGAGCACCCGGCAAGTTCGTCGGTAGATCTCATTGTGGGTGATGAAACGGCGGTGACTGTGACTGGTCAGTATTTTATGTCGCGGACGCGGAGGCGGTCGCCGGTCTCGTTGACGATGCTGCGGAAGTAGCGCTCGTCGTCATAGCCGGGGAACTCGGGGTAGAGCGGCGTGCCGTACTCGGATTTCATGAACCGGTGGGCGTCGTCGGTCTTCTTGCGGTTGCCGTCCATGAACCGCACGAAGAGGAACGAGGCCAGGTCGCGGTAGGCGTCGGTGGCTTTCTTGGCCCAGATGTCGGCCAGGTCCTGTGTGAGTTCGCGCTGTTCGGCGGGGGCGAAGGCGGGGAGCTGTTCGCGCGCCACGCGCACATCCTCGGCGATTGAGTCCTCAAGAGCCTTCTGCACGCGGCGGATGTCGGGGATCATCTGCGAGTAGCGGTTGTAGGCCTGGTTGGCCACGAGGTTGTTCACCCAGAAGTTAGAGTTGAGGTCGAGGGTGTTGACATCGCCGTGTGCCAACTGTGCGGGGGCTTTGGTGACCGAGCAGAACACGGGCAGGTAGACGCAGGTGTTGGCGTCGTCGGTGCCGAACCATAGCAGACCGCGCATCGACTCGGGCGCGCGGCCGTCGAGCTGCGCCACGAACGAGAAACCTGTCTGCTGGGTGGCGATGGCGCGCTCGTGGGTGTATTCGTTACCGTCGACCTTGAATGTCATCGGGCGCCAGCGGTAGGGCACGCCGTAGGGGGCGGCGCCGACATCTTTGGTCATGTCATAGGGGGTGTTCTCGAAATGGTCGCGCATCATCCACTTCATGTCGGTGGCGGTGAGGGGTTTCGAGGGCTTTACCCAGAGGGGCATCGGCTCGCCCTCGGCGCGGTCGATCCAGGGGAGCCAGGCGTCCATGCCGTCGGCGAAACGGTTGAAGTAGGCCCACACGCGGGCGTCGCAGCCGCGCAGGGCGCCGAAGTCGGTCACGGCGTATGCGCGCGAGAAGTCGAAATCCTTGTCCTTGCCCGAGAAATACCCTTTCTTGCGGGCGAAATCAATGACGTCGGGGCTGTAGAGCGTGCCGGGGTCGTCGAGCGGGAATTTGTGGATGCGGGCGTGGTTGGCGTGGCCGGCAATGCAGCCGTCGGGCACACGGCGTGCCACCCAGACGGCGCCGGGATCATCCTTCCCCTTGCCGATCAGTTCAAGGATCCACACCTGGTCGGGGTCGGCGATCGAGAACGACTCGCCCTCTGAGGCGTATCCGTACTTGTCGACCAGCCGGGTCATCACGTCGATGGCCTCGCGTGCCGTGGCCGCGCGTTCGAGGGCTATGTAGATCAGCGAGCCGTAGTCAATCATGCCCGAGCCGGCCAGCTCCTCGCGGCCGCCCCAGGTGCTTTCGGCGATAGCCACACCCTTCTCGTTCATGTTGCCGATGCGGCTGTAGGTCACCGGAGCCTCGGGAATCTCGCCAAGCGGCTTGCCCGTATCCCAGTCGACCACCTGGCGCATGGCGCCCTTTTCGTGCTTGCCCCCGGGGCGCGAATAGAGCTCGCCGTAGAGATTGTGCGAGTCGGCGGCGTAGGTAATCATCACCGTCGAGTCGGCCGTGGCGCCCTTGGCGGCGATAAGGCTTGTGCAGGCCAGCGCCGGCACTGTCGCGGCCGCAGCGGCGGCCAGTAGCGTAAATATCCGGTTTAACATCTGTGTCAAATATTGATCGGTTTATTCAAGTGACTGTGACTGGGGCGGCGCAAAACTCCGGAATGCGGTGAACTGCACCCCCCGCGGGAGATGCGTCCCTGCCGTATGAAGGCTTTAACATCCCCGTCATCCGCAAATATAGCACATTCCGCCGTCACCGCCAAACCCTATGGCAAATATCCGGCCGAAGATGGCCCGATTCACCCTTTCCCTCCACCGACCCTTAATAAAAACATTGGGGGATAGCAGACTGTTGCCCGCGTTTGCGGTTTCTGGTGAGGTGTAACCCGATGTGCCATAGCATCAAAATGACTTCTGCATAAAATTGGGACATAAAATTATGCTCGAAAATTTGGCAGATTCAAAAATAACCGCTAATTTTGCATCGCAATTTTGAGGCACGCCCTCAGATTCGCCCCGCATTCTGGTGCCATAGCTCAGTTGGTAGAGCAAAGGACTGAAAATCCTTGTGTCCCCGG
>CALJBF010000065.1 GCA_938027385.1 uncultured Porphyromonadaceae bacterium
GGGATGACTCGGCCGAGCTGCACAAGCGCGTCATACCCATCGTCTACGCCTGCATGGCCATGGCCAAGAGCAAGACCGGCGCGCTGATTGTAATTGAACAGGATGTCTCGCTTGAAAATTACGAGAAGACCGGCGACATGATCGACGCCGAAATCAACTCGCGACTTATAGAGAACATCTTCTTCAAGAACTCACCCCTGCACGACGGGGCGCTTATCATCGCCGGCGGACGCATCAAGGCCGCAGGGTGCATCCTCCCCGTGAGCCACGACACCGATGTGCCCCGCTCGCTGGGTCTGCGCCACCGTTCGGCGCTGGGCATATCGCAGGCCACCGACGCCTTCGCCATCGTGGTCTCGGAAGAGACGGGCAACATATCGGTGGCGTCGCACGGACGCCTCACCACGCGCCTCACTTCCACCGAACTCGAGAAACGCCTCTCGGCCCTGCACAACATCTGACCCTATATAAAACCATATACCACATTTCATGAAAAAACTTATCACCGCCGCCATATCAGCGGCGATACTGATGCCTGCCGCGTCGGCTGCCGGCACAAAACTCACCGGCACGGTGCTCGAATCGGGGCATACCGACAGAAACGCGGGCACCAACGCCTTTGACGGAAACCTGCAGACCACTTTCTTCGGACTGCGTGAAAACGCCGAATACTCACGCCCCTGGGTGGGCCTCGACCTGGGCACAGCCCATATAATAGACCAGATCCGTTTCGCTCCGTCGTCAGAATCAAAGAGCTGTTCGCGCCTGGCAATATTCCAGGGCGCCAACAGCGCCGACTGGTCTGACGCCATGCCTATAGCCATGGTACCCGTCGACGGCCCGGAACCGGGTCAGTATTTTTCAATCCCGGTTGAGGTGAGCCGCGGTTTCCGGTACGTGCGCATGGTCGGAGCCGGAGGCGCCCAGCAGAACGTGGCCGAACTCGAATTCTACGGTACACCCGGCGAGGGTGACGACTCGCGTTTCTTCCAGGTGACGAACATCCCCACCGTGGCGTTCAACACCCCGGGGATGGCGCAGATAACCTCGAAAGACGACAAACATCCCGACTCGCAGATCTTCGTCATTTACGACGGAGGCACGAAACTGCTTGAGAAATCAGGCCAGATGAAAGGTCGCGGCAATGCCTCGTGGGGCATGCCCAAGAAACCTTTCCAGATCAAGTTCGACAAGAAACAGCAGATTCTGCCCGACGCCCCCGCCACGGCCAAGAAATGGACGCTCATCAACAACTACGGCGACAAGACCCTGATGCGCAACAAGGTGGCTTTCGACATGAGCCGCGAGGCCGGCATGGCCTATACCCCCTACTGCCGGTTCGTGGATGTGATCTACAACGGCGAATACGAAGGATGCTACCAGCTCTGTGACCAGGTCGAGGTTAATCCCGGCCGTGTAGAGCTCACCGAGATGGAACCCGAAGATATCGCCGGCGATGCCCTCACCGGAGGCTACTTCCTTGAAGTCGACGGCTATGCCGACCAGGAGGCGTCGTGGTTCATGTCTGACCACGGCATTCCGGTCACCATCAAGT
>CALJBF010000066.1 GCA_938027385.1 uncultured Porphyromonadaceae bacterium
GCGACCGATTCCCTGTTGGAATTCAATGGGTTGTCTGTGCGGGGGCGGTCGCTACATGTAGCGACCCTACAATGAATACCTGCATTTTATAAATATCAAATACCGGCATTTTGTGAGTCGGAATGCGGCACAATATGACGCGCCCGGCACGGATGCAGGTCGTGCCGGGCGTGTGGTGGGATGGGGTTGGAGCGGGGTTAGCGGCGGATGAGGATTTTGGTGACCGAGGTGCCCTGGCGGCGGATGTAGATGCCTGGTGTGAGGGCGGTGGCGTCGGTGCGGAGCCCCTGGAGGGTATAGTATTCCACGGGGGCATCGGTGTCGGGGGTATTGTTGCCGGAAACCTCCTCGATACCGCATGTCTCGTCCTTGATGACTGGGGTGATATAGACCTGGCCGTAGGTGGCGAAATTGTACCAGGCGGTCATCTCATCAGCAGTGGTATATGTGGGTACGTGGATTTCGACGCTGTTGTTGGCGACATTCCTGCCCCAGATGTTGTTGTGCTCGTTGGTCGATGTCGGATATGATGTGGCTGGGCAACCTGTGTTGCGGAAATAGATACCCTGTCCGCCGTTGGCTTTCATCATGCTCGTGCAATTGTTGAAGGAACTTTGGCCGAACTTGTCGATGTGGTTCGTGAATTCTACGCGCTGGAGTGATGTGCAGTTTGAGAAGAAACCTTGGGGGAGTACCCCTGTAAGAGCCAAAACGGCGCTCTTCAGTGATGTGCATCCGGCGAAAATATTGGAGGCCTCAGTCTCACCTTTTACATAATGTTCGCGCATAAGCTCGAAATATTCGAGTTTCTTGCAGTTTGTGAATGCGTTGCCTTCTATCAGGATTGGTGCATCCTCGCTTTCATCGGGAGCGGCCTCGAAGTCGATGTCGGTAACGGAACTTCCCCAAAAAGCTTTTGTCCCGATGCCAGTTATAGTATAGGGAATTACAATGCTTTTTATAGTGCTGCTTTCGAAGGCTCCGTAAGTCGTGTTGGCTCCCGTCGGTCTGTCTGATGCGATTTTAGTAACAGTGTAGATCTTGCCGTTTCTTGTTACAGTGGCTGGGATGACCACTTTGTCAAGATTATAGCCCACGAATTTTTTATTTTGTAGGGGCTGGCATACTACATAGGCTTCATTGTTGACGAGGTTGTAGTAGAGGTCGCCTATTCTCGTGGCGGCGTCAACCGAATTGGGGGGGGTAATTAACGCTAAGAATATCAGGCACTTAGCAGCTTTAATTAAAGCGTTCATATATGTGTTTTTGAATGTGAGAGTATCCGGAATCGTGATTGGTTCGGGTGTGTGTCTCCGTGCCGCAAAATTAGTGATTTTTTCCGTGACGGCAATGTTGTCCGCCCTATAATTGAGAGAAAAATCTGCCACGAGCCTGTGTGGATAAATGAAATGATAAAGAGGGTGTTGCAGAACCGAGAGACCCGTTTAATACGTAGGGACATCGCTTTGCAATGTCTGGTTATCTTGTTGGCAGTCAACCAGACACCGCAAAGCGATGTCCCTACAATTTCAGG
>CALJBF010000067.1 GCA_938027385.1 uncultured Porphyromonadaceae bacterium
CTTGCACTCCTCGCACCGGCCTCCGGCTACGTTGAACGAGAAACGCCCCGGCTTGTAGGCGCGGATTTTCGACTCGGGGAGCGACACATACAGCGCCCTGATGTCTGAGAACACGCCGGTATAGGTGGCCGGATTCGAGCGCGGCGAGCGCCCGAGAGGCGACTGGTCGACGGTGATGACCTTGTCGATATGTTCCAAGCCGCGCAGTTCGCGGTAAGGGAGCGGCTCTTCAAGCGAGCGGTAGAAATGCCGCGTGAGTATGGGGCGCAGCGTGCCGTTGACAAGCGACGACTTGCCCGAACCCGAGACGCCGCAAACGCAGGTCAGCGTGCCCAGCGGGAAACGGAAATCCACATCCAGCAGGTTATGGCCTGTGGCGCCGAGCAGTTCCATCCATTTCCCGGGGGCGGGGCGTTTTTTGTCGACGGGGGGGATGACATGCCGGCGCCCTGACAGATAATCGGCTGTCAGCCCTTTTGATTCCAGCAGACGCGCCGGGGTGCCTTCGAACAGCAGTGAGCCGCCGGCGCGGCCGGCGCCCGGACCTATGTCAACGATATAGTCGGCATCGAGCATTATGTCGCGGTCATGTTCCACGACGATTACCGAGTTACCGGCGTCGCGCAACGATTTCAGCGAGTCGATGAGCCTGCGGTTGTCGCTGGGGTGCAGGCCGATCGAGGGCTCGTCGAGCACATAGAGCACATTCACGAGGTCTGACCCTAACTGCGACGCCAGGCGGATGCGCTGGCTCTCGCCGCCCGACAGGGTGGCCGACGGGCGTGCGAGCGACAGATAGCCCAGGCCGACTCCTTCCAGAAAGGCCAGGCGCGAGCGTATCTCCTTTATGATTTCGGTGGCTATGCGGCGCTGGCGGTCGGTAAGCCGCTCCTCGACTGTCTTCGACCATTCGTAAAGGTCGCTGATGTCGAGGGCCGAGAGTTCGGCGATATTCTTCCCGTCGATAAAGAAGTGCAGGGCCTGTTTGTTCAGCCTGGCGCCATGGCACTCGGGGCACACCTGGCGCGAGAAGAACTGGCCGCTCCATTTGCGTGCCGAGGCCGGAACGTCGTCATCGTCGGCAAGTTGTATCTCAAGGTATTTCACAAGCCCCTCGAACGAGGTCATATAGCTTGAAATCGACTGGCTTTCAGACGAAATGCGCAACGGTTCCGAGGTGCCGTTGAGAATATCGTCTATGGCCTCTTCCGGCAGGTCTTTCACCGGCGTCTTGAGCGTGACGCCATGTTTCTCGCAGATGGCCGATATCTGCCAGAATATCATCGAGTTGCGGTATTTGCCCAAAGGCACTATGCCGCCGTCGTAAATCGATTTGCGCGGGTCGGGGATGATTTTGTCGCGGTCCACGATGCTGACCTCGCCCAGCCCCTTGCAGCAGGGGCACGCGCCCAACGGCGAGTTGAACGAGAAGTTATGGGGAGCCGGTTCGCGGTACGAGATGCCGCTGACGGGGTCCATCAGTTCCTGCGAGTAGTGGCGCGCCTCGCCCGAGTCGCGGTCGAGCACCATCATCTGGCGCTGCCCCTGGGCAAGCGCCTTGGCGACCGACTCTGAAAGACGGTGCACATCGGCGCGCGACACCTTCAGCTTGTCAATCACAAGCTCTATCGAGTGGTTGCGGTAACGGTCGAGTTTCATGCCGGGGGTGATTTCGCGCATCTCGCCGTCGACCCTCACGTTGAGGAACCCTTTTTTAGTGAGCTGTTCAAACAGATCCTTGTAATGACCTTTTCTGTTGTTTACCAGCGGTGCCAGCAGATACACGGCTTTGCCGTCGTATCGCTCGACTATCAGCCCCACGATCTTCTCGGGGGTATATTTCACCATCTCCTCGCCCGAGATGTAGCTGCGGGCCACCCCGGCGCGGGCATAGAGCAGACGCAGGTAGTCGTAGACCTCGGTGGTGGTGCCGATTGTAGAGCGCGGGTTGCGGTTTATGGTCTTCTGCTCGATGGCGATGACCGGGGCGAGGCCCGAGATCTTGTCGACGTCGGGACGTTCGAGCGCCCCGAGCATCCCGCGCGCGTATGACGAGAATGTCTCGATGTAACGGCGCTGCCCCTCGGCATAGATGGTATCGAAGGCCAGCGACGATTTGCCCGAACCGCTCACACCGGTGATTACCGACAGTGTGCCGTGCGGAATCTCCACATCGATGTTCTTGAGGTTGTGCACCCTGGCTCCGGTGACGGCGAGCGTGCTCTGCGCCGCGAGGACGCTCTCAGTCATTTCCGGTGTTTTGCCGGCATCGTTGCCTGCGGGTGATATGTCGTGCTGTATGTTGTCTTGTTTCTTCATCAATCCCTGTGATATATGACGCGGCAGGCCATGGTCGATGGCCCGCGCGTTACATTATAACGTATGGCGGCCGGAAAAATTGCCCGGCGCGTCAGTTCTCTGACGGGGTGCCCGTACCGGTAGCCGAGCGCTTGAAACTGATGATGTTTATGTCGCCCGAGAGCTTGTATTTGCGCCCGTCGGCACCTTTGGCGGTGATGACGTAATAATATGCGCCCGAGGGCACTGTCTTGCCGTTGTATTTGCCGTTCCATCCCTGCGAGGGGTCGGTAAGATGGGCCAGCTCCTGCCCCCAGCGGTTGAAGATGTGGCAGTCGAAGTCGATGATCGATTTGTATGACACCTTCCACTCGTCGTTCACGCCGTCGTCGTTGGGCGAGAAAGCGTTGGGGCACTCAAGCCGCGACTCGCCCACGTTCACGGTATAGGTCTCTGACGTCACGTCGCATGTGCCGGCCGAGTTTCCGGCCACGAAACGCACATATGTGGTGCCGTATTCGGTGAACGTCTGTGTGACTTCGTCCTCGTTGACACGCAGGTCTATGAGGTCGAATTCGGCGTCGCGGGCAAACTGCCACTCGCGGTAGATCACCGCATCAGATGTGGCGGCGGCGAACTCGATGGTCACGGGGGCCGAGCCTCCGAGCGCGCCGGAATCGGTGGTGGTTTTCTGCTCGTTATCGGCGTCGCGCTGTTCCTGCACGGCGATGGCGCGGGCGTCGATTGCCGTAGCCTGCATGGTGGCCGATGTCACGCTGTTGGCCTCGCCCCATGCCTGCTGGAACCTGTCGCCCGTGAGGGTGAACTGCGTGTCGCACAGCGGCGCCGGGCAATGTATCTCGCCGTTGGTGTAGGGGATGTCGGTTTCTGTCAGCACGGTGTCGAACGAGCCGAGCGTACCCTCGGCCCCCTCGTTGTAGGTCTGGGTGTGATATGACAGCGTGAGCCCGCGGTCAATCTCGCGCGGGTCGCCGTTTATGCCGTAATAGTTCATTCGTGCGGCCTCGCCGTCAAGCCTTAGCGCCGCCGACGTGCAGTCGGCCTCGGGCATCACTTCAAGGGCGTTCAGACGGCAGATGTGGTCGGTATAGTTCACGATCCAGAAGGCGGTCTGGCGTCCGTCCTCTTCGATCAGGTATCCCATGTCGGTATCGGTAAGCTGTACCGACGATTCGGCGCCGTTACGGGTAAACGCCACATCCTCGGCGAAACCACCCCCCAGGGTGCTGAAACGTTTCCAGTTCACCGAGGCCGAAGATGACGCCGCGGTGTAAGTTGCTGTCACGCCGCGTGTGTCGCGCAACACATATACTCCGGCGAGACCCGACCTGCTGTCGGGTTCAACGGATACGGGAGCCTTGCCGTTGCCCGTGAACGTGAGTCCCGCGGCATCGGCATTGAGCGCCATGCCCCAGGCCATCACAGCCACCGTAGCCGTAACAGCCGCCTTCCGCGCCCGCACACCCCGCGGCGTTGCCGTCCGGGCACTGTTTCTATATCTGAAAAATGCAGAAATTTTCATGTAAATCAGTTGATAACCCATGATAACCCACAAAATTACAAAATCGGAGCCATCCTTACAAATAACCCTTGCCACCCCCGCTTTATTGTGGCAGTTTGCAGATTATCGGGAGTGAATTGCCGGGAAACACACTGCTGGTGGTGCGTATACAGGAAAAATCAGTAAAATTTTTCAGATATTTGGCTGGTATTTGCGGGATTGGAGAAAAATGAGTAACTTTGCGGCCGGAATTTCGTAATCTCTGACGGGACATGCTGCCCGTTTATATTGCGAGTATTGTTACATTTTTAAAGCTTTAAAAAATGGATTTGATTAAAGTAGCCGAGGAAGCTTTCGCTACCGGCAAAAAGCACGAGGAGTTCTACCCCGGTGACACCGTGACGGTTGCATACCGCATCAAAGAGGGTAACAAAGAGCGTATCCAGCTTTACCGCGGTGTGGTTATCCGCATCAACGGCGAGGGCGCCAAAAAGCGTTTCACCGTGCGCAAGATGTCTGACAACATCGGCGTGGAGCGTATCTTCCCCCTCGAATCACCTTTCATCGACTCGATCCAGGTGGTTAAGCACGGTAAGGTGCGTCGTGCCAAACTTTACTATCTCCGTGGCCTGACCGGCAAGAAAGCCCGCATCAAAGAGCGTCGCGTCGTTCGCCCCACCGAGAAGTAAAAAGCCCAAATCTAAAAGTCAACTCCGCCAGCCGTCCGGCTCGCGGAGTTTTTTTTATTCGCGTCGGGTAAAATAAGCAATTCAGTGATTGCTGCCGGAAACATGAAAGAGGGTATGTCATAATGTGCAGGTATTCATTATGTAGCGACTTTACAATGAAATGATGCCGGTTATGTGTCGAAAGGGTTTGTCAGCGCATTTATCAGAAGGGGGCGTCGCCGGTGCCGAGGGTGGCGCTGCCTCCCTGGAACGGGGTGTCGCCGTAGAGGGGATCTGAGGCGGGGGCACCGTTGTCGCCGCCGTTGAGTTTCGACCCCACGATAGAGCGGGTGACGGCGGTATCCTCGTCCCAGTTCTGGAAACGGGCATACTGCGACACGAATCGCATCTTCACGTCGTCGACCTTACCCGAACGGTGCTTTGCCACGATGAACAGTGCCAGGCCGCGGATGTCGTTGCCCTCGGCATCCTCGCCGCTGTGCAGGTAATATTCCGGGCGGTGGATGAAACACACGATGTCGGCGTCCTGCTCGATGGCGCCCGATTCACGCAGGTCACTCAGCTGCGGACGTTTGGCCGCCGAGTTGTCGGCGCCGCGCTGCTCTACCGAACGGTTCAGCTGCGAAAGTGCTATGATGGGGATGTTGAGCTCTTTGGCCAGCTGTTTCAGCGAGCGCGAGATCATTGACACCTCCTGCTCGCGCGAGCCGAACCGCATGCCCGAGGCGTTCATCAGCTGAAGGTAGTCGATGATTATGCACTTCACATGGTGCTCGCGCACCAGGCGGCGCGCCTTGGTGCGCAGCTCGAATATGGAGAGCGAGGGGGTATCGTCGATATACAGCGGTGCCGAATACAGTTTCCTCACGCCGGCCATGAGCTTGTCCCAGTCGGAGTCGAGCAGACGGCCCGACTTGATTTTCTCGCCCTCGAGCTCGCAGACATTCGATATCAGACGGTTCACAAGCTGGAGGTTGCTCATCTCAAGCGAGAATATGGCCACCGGGGTGTTGACATTCACCGCCATGTTACGCGCCATGGATAGCACGAACGCCGTCTTGCCCATGGCCGGACGGGCAGCGATGATGATAAGGTCGGAGTTCTGCCAGCCCGATGTGAGTTTGTCGAGTTCGTGGAACTGTGTCTCAAGTCCCGACAGACCCGATTCGCGGTTGGCGGCGGCCTCGATCTGCTCGATGGCCTGCTTGATCACGGGGTCGATCTGCGTTACATCTTTCTTTACATTGCGTTGCGAGATCTCGAAGAGTTTCCCCTCGGCCTCCTGGAGCAGGTCGTCGACGTCGTTGGCTTCGTCGTAAGCCTTACCCTCTATGGCCGAGGCGAACGAAATCAGCTCGCGCGCCAGATATTTCTGGGCCACGATATGGGCATGGAAATCGACATGCGCGCCCGAGGCCACGCGCGAGGTAAGCTCGGATATGCGCGCCGGACCGCCGACTTCGTTCAGCACGCCGTTGGCGCGCAGACGCTCGGTGACTGTAAGCATGTCGACAGGCTGCTGCGATGCCCCGAGCTGCTGTATGGCCTCGTAGATTTTCTGGTTGGCGGGGTCATAGAAACATTCGGGTTTCAGCAGGTCGCATACGGTGGTGTATGCGTCTTTCTCAAGCATCAGGGCGCCCAGCACCGCCTCCTCGACCTCGGTATCGCGCGGTGCGATGCGTCCGTCTTTCTCAAGGAGCTGGTTCTGGCGTTTCTGGTTGTCGAATCTCCGTCGGTTGTCGTTGCTGTAGGTTTCCATCAGTACAAAGGTAGTGACAACTCCCC
>CALJBF010000068.1 GCA_938027385.1 uncultured Porphyromonadaceae bacterium
GGATGCCGTTTTATGGCCGCACCGCGGATATTTTGTCAGGCATTGAAATGAACGAATCACGAAAACCCCGCCGTAAGGTCTTTGCCGTGCTGGCCGTGCTGTTGCCCGTTGTTATCCTCGTCATCATAGAAGTGGTGCTGAGGCTGTGCGGTTACGGATACGACCCCTCGCTGTTTGCCGAGGACACCACCCACTGCTACTATTACATGAGTCCGGATGCGTCGCGCCCCTATTTTACTGTCAAGGAGAACGCCACGCAGGGTACACGCGACTTTTTCAGGAAGGAAAAGCAGGATTCCACGCTCCGGATTTTTGTACTGGGCGCGTCGACAAACGTGGGTTTTCCCTACATGCACAACGGGGCGTTCCCGCGTATGCTTGCCTATCGGTTGCAGATGGAGAACCCCGGGCGCGAGGTCGAGGTAGTGAACCTATCGCTCACGGCCGTGAACTCGGTGACCCTGCGCGATTTCGCCCGACAGTTAGTTGACTACAAACCTGACGCCGTGCTGATATATGCCGGTCACAACGAATATTACGGAGCCATGGGTGTGGCCTCGACCAGCGGCGCGGCCGGTGAATGGCTCAACCGCATGACTGTGGGGCTAAGCCGTTTCAAGTTCGGGCAGTGGGCGGTTGATTTCGCCGCCAGGATAAAGGGTACCGACGAACGGCTTACCGACGGTCACCGGAATCTGATGGAGCGTATGGTCGGCAATGCCTCGATTCCGTTCGGTTCTGATGCCTACCGCCGCGGAATCGACCGTTACCGCGACAATATGCGCGAGGTGTTGCGCACCCTCACTGATGCCGGCGTGCCGGTATGCTATGCCACAGTATCGTCGAACCTCAGAAGTCTCAAGCCGTTCAATTCGGCCGAGGCTGAATGGGCGGAGGCAAACCGTATGCTTGCCGCCGGTGACTCAGTGGGCGCGGCCCTGAAGTTTGCCGAGGCGCGCGACCGCGACGGCCTGCGTTTCCGCGCCCCGGGCGAGATAAACACGGCGGTCAGGAAACTGGCCTCGGAATTTCCCGGGGTGGCTCTTGTGGATGTCGACAGCCTGTTCACGGCCCGTTCGCCATACGGCATTCCCGGCGAGGAGCTGTTCCTTGAGCATGTGCACCCCAATCTGCGTGGTCAGGCGCTTATCGCCGACGCTTTTTACAACTCGCTGGGCGCCCGTGGCGTGATTCAGCGCCGGTCAGAGGACTTTGACGACTATCCGCTCACGGCGATGGACGAGCATTACGGCAAGATTCAGAACTGGCTCCTGCGCGAGAACTGGCCTTTCAACGAACCGATTCCCGATGAACCGCCGGGCTATGTGCGGTCGTTCGAGGAGTCGGTGGCCGGTGCGCTCGCCGTGAAACAGATTGGCTGGGCCGACGCCATGCAGATGATGCTTGAACATTATATGCAGTCAGGTGAGCCGTCTCCGGCGCTTAAGGTCGCCGAGGGGATATGGCTCGACAACCCGTATAGCGGACCCGCGGCTCTGCAGGCGGCACAGGTGGCCGCGTCGGCTGGCGATGTGGCAAAGACCACATTCTATGTGCGCCGGGCTTCGGCCCTGGGCGCGCCCGCATACCTTACCTCCGGACTGACAGATACCGCACGACAGAATCATGATGAAACCGACAAAAGCGCAGAATAAGGATTTCGGCCTGGTGATGACACTGGCGGCCACAGCCGTGGCGGTCATCACCGGCGTGTGGACGTGGGTCTATGTGGCGCTTGTCATGGCGGCGGTGACGGCGGTGGTGCCCGTGGCGCTGACTCCGTTGTCGTGGTGCTGGTTCGGGCTGGCCCAGGTGCTTGAACGTGTCGTGACATCGGTTCTGCTTGCCGTGGTCTATTATCTTGTGGTGACCCCTGTGGGGCTGTTGCGCCGGCTCACGGCAAAAAAGGATTCCCCGGAGTCTTCAGCATCGACACTGCGCGACGCCGACCATCTGTATGACCCCGCTGATTTCGACAGGCAGTTCATCAACCGGCATTGATACTCAAAACCAATACATAACAACACGAAATGGAGTTCCTGAAAGAATTTTTGCAGTTCCTCAAAGCTGAAAAACGTTACTGGCTGATACCGCTGGTGGCGATATTGCTGTTGCTCAGCATCATAATAGTGGCGTCGCAGGGGAGTGCGCTTGCGCCGTTCATTTACTCGATTTTCTGACGGGCATGACGGCGATTCTCGGTCTTTCATTTGATTACCACGACAGCGCGGCCGCGCTGGTCATAGACGGCGTTATCGCAGCCGCTGCGCAGGAGGAGCGGTTTACCCGACGCAAGCATGACGCCGGGTTCCCGCGCCATGCCATAGCGAGCGTGCTCGATACTGCCGCCGTGGCGCCGGCCGATGTTACGTCGGTGGTGTTTTACGAAAAAACGTTTACGAAGTTCGGCCGTCTGCTTGACACCTATCACCGGTTCGCCCCGCGCGGGTTGCGCAGTTTTCTGAAGGCGATGCCGGTGTGGATGAAAGAGAAACTGCACACCCGCGAGCGCATAGCCCGCGAACTGCGCGAGATGGGCATCGACGCTCCGCTTTCATTCTCTGACCACCATCTGTCGCACGCCGCAAGCGCGTTTTTCCCGTCGCCGTTCAGCCGTGCGGCCATACTGACACTTGACGGGGTGGGTGAGGAGGTCACCACGTCAATTGCCCTGGGCGAAGGGAACAGCATCCGGTTGCTGAAAACGATCTCGTTCCCCGACTCGTTGGGACTGTTCTATTCGGCTGTGACATATTACTGCGGGTTCCGCGTGAACAGCGGCGAATACAAACTCATGGGGCTGGCGCCTTACGGCAATGCCGCCAATGCGGCCCGGCTTGAGGAACTGTTGCGCCGCGAGGTAATCACTGTGTATACCGACGGTTCGTTCCGGCTCAATCCCGATTATTTCAACTATTCCGTGGGGCTGTCCATGACGCGCGACCGCGCATGGAAACGTCTTACCGGAATCGGCCGCCGGCTCCCCGAGTCGGAGATTTCCCCCGCGCATATCGACCTCGCGCTTGCCGCACAGCACGTAACCGAAGATATAATACAGAAACTTGCGGCCACGGCGCGTGAGCTTACCGGCGCCGACAATCTTGTGCTGGCGGGCGGAGTGGCGCTTAACTGCACTGCCAACGGGCGGTTGCAGCGTGCCGGAATATTCCGCGACATGTGGATTCAGCCCGCGGCCGGCGATGCCGGCGGCGCACTCGGCGCCGCATTCGCCCAATGGCATATAGCGATGGGGAATCCGCGTGTGCCTGCTGTCGGCGATGCAATGCAGGGGGCATACCTCGGGCCGTCGTTCACCCGAAACGAGGTCGTGCGTCAGCTTGGCGCGGGTGCCGTATATGAAGATCTGTCAGACGGGGAGCTGTTCGCGACTGTGGCGCGTGAGATTGCGGCAGGCAAGATTGTCGGATGGTTCCAGGGACGCATGGAATTCGGGCCGCGGGCGTTGGGCAACCGGTCGATTCTCGCCGACCCGGCCGACCCCGACATGCAGAGGCGCCTGAATCTTGAGATAAAATACCGCGAGTCGTTCAGGCCGTTCGCCCCCGCTGTGCTTGAAGAGGATTGCCTTGAATTCTTCGATTGTCGGGTCCCGAGCCGGTACATGCTCCGGACCGTTCCGGTGGCGCGGGCCATCTGCCGCGACACGCTGCCTGATGAGTCAGCCGGTTACATGAACCGTCTTTATCAGCGCCGCAGTTCCTTGCCGGCGGTGACGCATGTCGACTATACGGCACGTGTGCAGACTGTGACAGCCGACGGGAATCCGCGTTTTCACGCATTGCTCAGCGCGTTCAAGGCTCTTACGGGGCATGGCGTGCTCATAAACACCAGTTTCAACGTGCGTGGCGAGCCGATTGTATGCACCCCGGCCGACGCATACCGGTGTTTCATGCACACGGGTATGGATGTGCTGGTAATCAACAATTTCGTGTTGTATAAGGAGTCACAGCCCGCATCGGCCCGCAAGGATTCAGATGCCACGGCACGGCAGGCATTCACCGACTGACGGTGTGATGCGTGTCGCGTGTCATGCGTCATGCGTTTTTTGCGACGCGCTCAAGGAACATGTCGGCAAGGGCGTGCGAGGTTGAGCCGGCGGGGTGCACCATCGTGACCGCGCGGTCGGCCGACACCCATTCGGCGCCGTCGACCTCGCATGAAAGGCGCAGCGGCGTGTCGGTTTCGACTTCGGCCAGGAAACCGATCATCAGCATCTCTTTTTTCGCGAACCACCAGGTTCCGGCCGGTTCAAGGCGTGTCACGCGCTGGTCGGTCTCTTCCAGAATCTCGCGTATGGCACACTCTTCGGCGGTCTCGCCGGGTGTCATGTACCCGCTGACGAGATTGCGGTATGTGGGGTGTATGTATTGCTGGCGCAACAGTAGCACCTCGTTGCGCCGATTGTGCACCAGGGCGATGATGGCGGTGGAGAACATGTCGAACCAGGGACGGTTGCAATGGTCGCACCAAGGCACGGCACCCTCGTCGCCGAGGACGCGCGAACCGAGCTCTTGCCCGCAGTCGGGGCAATATCTGAATTTCATCTTTGTGTTTTCTTATGTTTCTTTACGCGTTTAGGCGTTGAGCGACGGCAGTGACGATACTTCGGTAGGCTGTGCCGCGGTGTAGATGTTCACGGGGAGTTCGCCGCTGAGGGCGCCGAGGGCGTTCATTGCCAGTGCCTCAAGTTCATCCTCGCCGGGGAAGATCTCGATGGGTGCGATGTAGTCGATGAGCTTGATAAGCTCGCCTGTCACATATTTCGAGTAGGCGATGCCACCTGTGATCAGCACAGCGTCAACTTTGCCGCGGAAGGCCGGTGTAAGCGCCGCGATGGCTTTGGCTACCTGGTAGATCATGGCGTCGAGCACCTCTTTGGCGTGGGTGTCGCCCGCAGCGATGCGCTCTTCGATCTCGATGACCGATACGGTGCCCAGATGGGCTGCCAGGCCGGCGCGGCCGCTGATACGTTTCTTAAGTTCCTCGCGGGTGTAGCGGCCTGAATAGCACAGGTCGATGAGGGCGCCCGAGGGGAGCGACCCCGCGCGTTCGGGCGAGAAGGGGCCTTCGCCGTCAAAGGCATTGTTCACGTCGATGCACTTTCCGCCTTTGTGGGCTCCTACTGAGATTCCGCCGCCGAGGTGGCAGATTATGAGGTTCAGATCCCTGTATTTTATCTTGCGCCCCTCTTTCTCTGAAAGCTGGCGGGCGTAGCGGCGTGCAATGGCACGCTGGTTGAGGGCATGCCAGGTGGTGATGCGCGGCAACAGAGGTGAGCCGGTGATGCGCGCGCGCTCGTCAATCTCGTCAACCACGCCGGGGTCGGCAATGAAGGCCGGGCAGTCGGGAATCTCCGAGGCCAGCGACTGTGCGATCAGGCATCCGAGGTTGCATGCGTGGTCACGCAGGGCGTGCGAGGTATCGTAGACCATAGCGTCGTTTACCTCGTACACACCGCCGGGGATGGGTCTGAGCAGGCCGCCGCGGCCTATGATGGCGTCGAATTCGAAAGGTATTCCCGATGCTGCCAGGGCCTTGAGCACGAGGTCGCGACGGTAGTCGAGCTGGTCGATTACACGCGGGAAACGTGCCAGTTCCTCCACGGAGTGGCGGATGGTGTTGTGCATTACGGGTTGGGAATCCTCGAAGACAGCAATCTTGGTCGATGTGGACCCGGGATTTATGGCGAGTATTTTCTTCATGTCGAGTAGTCGTTAGTGTGGTGGGGAGAGTGACCTGTTGTGCCGTGGGCGGCCTGTCCCTTGCGGGGTACAGGCTCAGACTGCGAGCACCGTAAGGCAGAGAGAGTAGTATTTCGAGAGCCCGGAGTCGCTGCGCGAGGGGAGCATCACCGGAGCCTTGGGGCCGAGGAGCGTGCCGGCCATGTCGGCGTGTCCGAAGAACGAGATGGCCTTATAGAATGTGTTGGCCGACTCGATGTTGGGGAACTGCACCAGATCGGCGTCGCCGCATACGGGCGACGCGATGTGCTTTATCTCGGCCGAATGGCGGTCGCACGCGGTCTTCACATCCATCGGACCGGCCACTATGGCGTCGCCGAACTCACCATTGTCGGCCATCTCCACGATGGTCTGGTAGTCTACCGAGTTGGGGAATTTGGGATTGACCTTTTCGGTGAAGTGTATAAGCGCCACCTTGGGCTGTGAGATGCCGAAACGGCGGATTACGTCAAGGTCGAGCCTGAGCATCTTTATGCGCTGGTCAAGCGTGGGGTAGGGTATCACCGCCACGTCGGCCATGAAGAGCAGTTTGTGGTAGTCGGGAATCTGTGCGGCCGTGATGTGGGTCAGCAGCTGCCCCTGGGGCATTATGCCGGTTTCCTTGTTGAGTATGGCGCGCAGAAGGTCGTCGGTGTTCACGATGCCCTTCATGATGATGTCGGCGCGGCCGTCGCGCACCAGCTCGACGGCCTTTTTCGCGGCCTCTACCGGCTGTTTCACATCGATGGTCTCGATAAGTTCGGGAGCCTCGCAGCCGTTAACGAAACCCGAGTATTTCTCACTGTCGCCGATCAGGATGAATGTGGCGAAACCGTCGCGCAGGGCGCGGTCGACGGCATATTGGGTAGCCTCGTCGTCGGGGCAGATTACCGCCACGCGTTTCTTTGAGTCGAGAGATTTGAGATGATCGGTCAGTTCGGTGAAATTCCTGATAGGTTCCATGGTTTTAACGGTAGTTATGATGGCTCAACAGTAAGTCACGGTGCAAATATCGTAATAATTGCTGATATATGCGCTATGTGTGCAAAGAAAAATGAGTTATTATTGCGCTGAAAATAGCCAAAAATACTATGTTTTGAAAATGTGTTTTAAAAAATATAATGATAATTTGTTATTGTGCAGGTTCTTTTAGCGAGGTAAATTTATCGGTTTGTATAAGCTGTTGCACATTGAGTGTGCAAATGTGCAATTTTTCTTACAATAAATCATGGCTGCCGGATGCGTTGCGGCGTGCTGTACGAAAAAATCGGCGACACC
The DNA here is from genome assembly GCA_938027385.1 of uncultured Porphyromonadaceae bacterium. GTDB lineage: Bacteria > Bacteroidota > Bacteroidia > Bacteroidales > Muribaculaceae > UBA7173. The sequence goes on from CALJBF010000068.1 coordinate 7,020, forward strand.
ATCACTGGCATCGCCGGGGAAATATTAAATCAGATGAAGAGAATTAATCAAAAGCACTTAATAATTTGTGGAAAGTGCCCGTCATAAAACACTAATTGCAATTATTGATAGATATTGTATGGATTATGTTTCTGATGTTGTTTATTTATTATGTCGCAAAGTTAACTGAAATTTTGTAAAAACAAAACTTTTTGTCAAATTATTTTAAAAAATAGTGGCATTTTTGATTTTGACAGCTAAAAACACCCATATGTAGCTTAAATGAGCCTTGTGACACTTGTCAAGCATATTGCATAAATTGCTTGCAAATGTAATCAAGTGCGTGATTCGCACACATTCTCAGCCCCTCAACAGTGAGTATGCAATAGTGTGGCTATATTCATTGCAGGGCCGCTGCATGTAACGACTGTCACCTGATAGAATCAGCAAAATGCTGAAATCCAATCGGTAAGCGGTCGCTACATGTAGCGGCCCTACAATGAAATTATGATTATTATGCGCCTAAATGGTTTATATATGCATTCCGGCACACAAGCGCGTTCAGGGTCAGTAGATGATTTTGCTTACGGTGTCTTTGCTCACGGCGATGTAGAGGTTCCCTTTGGCAGGACGTGTGGCCTCGATGCCGTCGGGAGTAAAGTAGCGCACGGAGTTGTCAGCGGCGGTGCCGTCGATCTCGGTTATGCCGGTATTGCCATTGTCGGTCATTGTAATGGCGTTCAAGCTCATGGCGTGGTTCTCGACGGGGAGGGTCTCACTGTAAGCGGCGGGGGCGTTGTCGGCCTCGGGGGCGAATACCGAGTAGATCTCGAGGCTCCCTTTCTGCAGTTCGCCGGCGGCGAGGCTTTCTACATCGGCGGCCGAGAGTGCCGAGCGGTATAGCATTATCTCGTTGAGGGTGATGTCGGGTCGCGGCAGGGTGAACTCTGTGGGCTCAAGTGCCACGTCGGTCATGCGTGCAGTGGCGGCGAATGTGGCGCCGTGATAGATGTCGAGGTCAAGGATACGCGAGGCGTATGTGTAGTTGAGTGCCACCAGGGTCGCGGGTGTGTTGAATCCGGCGTCGGCGGTGAGTGTTCGGTCACCTGCGGTGAGGGTGATGCGGTTGCCATCATGGCTGAGTGTCATTACCGACCCGTCGGCCAGGGTGATGTCGGCTATCTTGCCGGATGTCTTGTCGGTGTTGCCGACGAGTACGAGCGAGAACGAGTGCATGGTGCCCTCGGGCACGGCGGTGACGGTCTTCTCTTTAAGCGCGGTGCCGGGGGCGTCGAGGCGCTCTGTCACCAGAGCCTTGCCTGACTGCAGGGCGTCGAACATGCTCGGCACCATGGCGTAGGCGAACTCCTGGTGCCCCTGCTGGTTGGGGTGATAGATGTCGGTGCCGTTCTGGTAGCCGTCGGCCCATAGACCTGTTTTCGAGTCGATGGCGCCGAGCAGGTTGATCGAGGGCACATCCCAAAGGCCGATCTCGCGGTCCATGCTGACCACGTGCTCATAGTCGGCGGCTGTGAAGTCGCCGCGGGTATAGTTGTTGCATACCACGGGAATTTTGCCGTCGGCACGCACCATGTCGATGAGTCTGAGCATGTTGGTCTTGAACTGGCTGTAGACGGCCGCCTGGTCGGGGGCGCCGTGTATCCCCTCGTTGCCGAGCGAGACACCGAAAATCACATATTTGCCGAACTCGCGGCGCATGTCGTCGTAACGGTCGAGCAGCATGACGGTGGAGTTGCCGCCGATAGAGATGTTCGACATATAGAACGGATTCTCGCTTTCGCCGGAGGCATGACGCTCTGCGAGCTCTTTGCCGTAGAGGTGTATGTAGCCGTGGTTTTCGTTGTCGATCTGGTCGGCGCCCTGTCCGTTGGCCACTGACGAGCCGAATACGGTGATGCGGTGCGTGTCGAAGTCATCGAGGCCGTTTTCAACATGGAACACACCGGTGCCGAGGTTGAATGTCATGCGGTACGAACCGGGATTGACAGGTATATCGGCGCCGTTGCCCAGCGAGAGTACGGCGTTGTAGTCGGCGTCGACCGAGGTGCGTTTGAAGGCTGTCCAGCCGCCGTTGATGTAAAGGCCGATGCGGCCCGAGTCTGTGGAAGTGTCATGTCCTTCGAGAGTGCCCTCCCAGGTGTAGACGAGGTTTCCGGCATATGTCATCTCCTTGTAATCGGTGAGGCTCCAGGAACCCACGGCGCTGCCGATGATGCGGATGCTCTCGATCGGGGTGAGGGTGTAGGTCATGGCGTCGAGGTCAAATGACAGTATGGCCGGAACGCCGGTAGCCGCGAACGGGGTGCCGTTGAGGGCGAGTTTGCCGTCGGCCTCGGCGCGGCCTATGGTATATGTGGCGCCGTCGGCGTCAGTGGCGGCGAGGGTGAACTCGCCGGCTGCGAAATCGGCCACGCCGGTGTAGGTATTGATTGCCTTGCCGTCGACAGTGGTGCGTGTGAGCGATACTGTGCGGCCGTCGGCGGCGGTGCCGGCGAGCGCGAGCGATACGTAGTCGTTGAGCACGGGGCGCTCGATGCCCGAGAACTCCTCGATTTTCATGCAGTTCAGCGGGATATAGGTGCCGCTGGCGCGTTTCACGGTGAGTTTGATATTGCCGTCGGCGTCGGCAAACATGTAGTCGCTCACAAGAATCGACGAATTGTTCTGGTTCACGCCGTCGCCACCAAGGTTCGTGCCTGCGGCCTGCAGTGTGCCGCCCCAGATGTTGTAGCCCGAAAGCTGGTAGTTGCCGGTGCGGTTATCGGTGGCTTTGCGCGAGGCGAAGATGTGGAAACGGTATGCCTTGTCGGCGTCGAGGCCGCCGAATGTCATCGAGCAGTCGGTCTGGTCGGCCTCGTAGAAGAAGTAGTCTGACGTGGCTGTGGCTATGGCCAGGTCGCCGAGCAGTGTGGCGTCGGGGGTGAGCAGACCGCCGCCGCCCGACATGCCGTTGGTCGAGAACCGGTTGTTGAGGGTCACGGTCAGCGTGGCGGCGTTCCCCTCGCTGTCGGTCAGCGAGTCATATACGGTGCCTGCGGCGGCATATTTGCTGCCGTCAGATGTGTTGGTGAGGTTGTTCCACCAGTTGCCGTTGATGTCGGGCGACGGTGTGGTCTCGCACTTGTTGGCACCCTGCGGTGTGGCGCCGAAGTCAAAGAAGAAACGACGGTCAGAGAGGTCAACCACGGGGCGCGATACCCCCGACAGTTCCGTCATCTTCATGCAGTTCAGTGGGATGTACTGCCCCGTGACGCGCGATACGGTAATCTTTATGGTGCCTTCCGGGGTGGGAAATACCGGTTCCGTGGCCAGTATCACCGATGTGTTCTGGTTCTCGCCTGCGGCGCCGATGCCTGAGCCTGCCGCCTGGTTCTCGCCGACGAATGTGTTGTACCCCTCTACGGTGAAACGGCCCGTGCGGGTGTCGTTGGCCTTGCGCGAGGTGAAGATTCCGAACGTATATGCATGATCGGGGTCGAGGCCCGAGATGGTGAATGCGCGGTTGTCGACATTGTTGCCGTCGAGGAACATGTAGTCCTGGGTGGCCGTTGCCACGGCCAGGTCGCCTAATAGAGCGGCGTCAGGCGCGAGCAGACCGCCACCGCCGCTGAGGCCGTTTGTGTTGAACTGGCCGTTGACGGTGACATTCATCCCTGACACGGCGGTACCCTCTGCGTTCCTGACGGTGCTGAACGCCGAGCCGGCCGTTATGTTGTTGCCGCTTGTAGAGTGGATATTGTTCCAGTAGTTTCCGTTGGCGTCAGGTGCATCCTCAGGTGTGATGTTACCACGGTTGGCCACGTTGTTTGGCCCGAAATCGAAGAAGAAAGTCTGCACCGTTGTGGCCGCCGAGGCCGTGATGCACAGTGTCGCTCCGGCCAGCAACAGACCGGTAAGTCTCAAGTTCATTTAAGGTAGTGTTTAAATTAGGTGTAAAGAAAATCAGCAGTGCAAATTTACTGACAATCCCGGTCCCCTCCACCCCCGGGTAAACAGGCCCGGTAAGTCGATGCCAAATACAATCTATTAATTAGCAGAATCTTGCTGCCAATCTCCCTACACAAAAAAGTAAACTCCCACCTCCCCCGATATAGAAACCAAAGCCCATTAAAGTCGCCCCGCGGCCCAATCTGTCACATATCTTAGACAGCCCTATATAATTAATTGTATAGTCGGTCAATCGTTATAAGTTATGCGACTTTGCCGGTCTCGATTTCGGATTTTAGGAACTGGAAGATATATACACATCCCTGATAGTAGAGGCCGCATTCGGGATCATTAAGTTTGGCGAAGGTGGCTGATGAGTACAGTTCATCAAGTGCGCGGTGTATATCCCAGCCATATTCCGACATGAGCATTTCTGCAAGTTCGGCAGCAAGGCATTCTATCTGAAACTGTATGTCTTGTGTCATAATTCGATGCGTTTTAAGATATCTTGCCTCCTTCCCGCTGGCAAATAATCTGGAGGTCAGAAACAGCATCGTCAATGGAGAGGGTATGCTCGGCAGCATAGCAGTCGAGAAGGAAATCTATGCCGGAGAAACGGCGCAGATATGCATAGGTCTGCATGTTCGAAAGCTGATACCGCTGGGCGAAAGCTCCGACACAAGCCACTACATATTCAATTCTGTTAAACATTTCTTTCTTGTCCATGGCTATGCTTTATTGCTTACTGTTAAATCAACATCAATATCAGGTAATTTGCTTTGCCAGCATATTTCAATACTTTGATGTTTGACGCTAAGTTACCAATATTTTTTGAGACGGCAATCAACCATATCGAAAAACATGAGATTTACCCAATCCTAAGGGTACAGGTATAAAAACGGGAGGGCGGCCCTTGTGAAAGGCACGTCCTCCCGAAGTATGGTGTGATGGGATTTTGTCATCGGTTTCAGGTCCGGATGAACCAGTGGATGGAACCGGGACGGGGGTCCGGAAACCGGGGCGGAATCAGAGGAGGGAGACGGAGCGGGCGATGAAGTCAGAGAGGTCGCGGCCGCGGAGGAGGCCGTTGCCCAGCAGGGCCAGGTCGATGAGCTGGCGCACAACGGGCTGACCGGCGGCGTAGTCGCTGACAAGGCGGGTCTCGTCGGCGCGGGCGGTCTCTACTTGTTTGAGCAGGTCGTCGGCGCGCTTGCGGTCGGCGTCGGTGGCTTTGTCGCCGCGCAGTTTCTCGATCTCGGCGTTGTCGGTCTCGATTTTCTTCTCGATCGGCTCAACCTTGTCGGCGAGGGCCGAGGTGGTCTCGGCGGTGAGTTTCTGAACGAGGGGATGGTTGGTGTTGACCACCAGTGAATATGAGTCGGGCATCTCGCCGTAGAAACTCATGCCGGGCTGAAGAGCGGCCATCTCTTTCATTCGGCGCATGTACTCGTTCTGGGTGATGACGATGGGTGCGCCTGTGGCGCCGAGTGCCTCGAACGATACGAGGAACTGGGCTTTGTCGACCGTAGGAATCTGCGAGTTGAACAGTGTGGTGAGCATGTTAAGCTGCAGCGGGGTGAGGTCGACTTTCTTGCGGTCTTCTTTCCGGATGAGGTTGTCGACCACGTCAGAGTCGACACGCACGAAACGGCTCTTCTCGATTTTCTGCTCAAGCAGCCCGACGAAGTGGCTGTCGAGCTGGCCGTCCATCACCAGGGTGCTGTAGCCATGTTCGGCGGCGGCATTGATATAGGTGTACTGGGCGGTGGGGTCGGTGGCATAGAGGAATACGATGTTACCCTCCTTGTCGGTTTGGGCCGGCTCGATGAGGGCCTTGTATTCGTCGATGGTGAAATATTTCCCCTCGGTGTCTTTGAGCAGGCAGAATTTCATGGTGGCGTCGCAGAACTTCTCGTCGGTGAGCATGCCGTATTCGATGAAAATCTTGATGTCGTCCCATTTCTGCTCGAAGTCGGCGCGGTCGGCGCGGAAGATCTCGTCGAGGCGTCCGGCCACTTTCTTGGTGATGTACGACGATATCTTCTTCACGGCCGAGTCGCTCTGCAGGTATGAGCGGCTTACGTTAAGCGGGATGTCGGGCGAGTCGATCACGCCCTGCAGGAGCATCATGAACTCGGGCACTACGCCCTCGACCGAGTCGGTCACGAACACCTGGTTGCAGTAGAGCTGGATGCGGTTCTTGGTGACCTCGAAATTGTTCTTGATCTTGGGGAAGTAGAGGATGCCGGTGAGGGTGAAGGGGTAGTCGACGTTGAGGTGGATCCAGAACAGCGGGTCGTCCTGACCGGGATACAGCTCATGGTAGAAGTTCAGATAGTCCTTGTCGGTGAGGTCGGCCGGCTTGCGGGTCCAGGCGGGTTCGGTGATGTTGATTACCTTGTCGCGGTCGGTGTCGGTCATCTTGCCGTCTTTCCACTCCTGTTCCTTGCCTGAGATTACGGGCACGGGAAGGAAACGGCAGTATTTGCGCAGCAGGGTGTCGATGCGCGCCTGTTCGAGGAACTCCTTGTTGTCATCGTCGATGTAGAGTATGATGTCGGTGCCGCGTTCGGCCTTGTCGCAGGTGTCCATCGTGAACTCGGGCGAGCCGTCGCACTCCCATTTCACAGCCTCGGCGCCATCCTTGTACGAGAGCGAGCGGATCTCGACCTTCTTGGCCACCATGAATGCCGAGTAGAACCCGAGGCCGAAATGGCCGATGATTGAGTTTGCCGTGTCTTTGTATTTTGCCAGGAACTCTTCGGCGCCCGAGAAGGCGATCTGGTTGATGTATTTCTCGATGTCGTCGGCGGTCATGCCTATGCCGTGGTCAGAGACGGTGAGCGTGCCGGCCTCCTTGTCGACGGTCACGCGTACGGTCATGTCGTCGAGCGAGCCCTTGAAGTCGCCGAATGCCGAGAGGGTCTTCAGTTTCTGGGTTGCGTCGACGGCGTTCGACACCAGTTCGCGCAGGAATATCTCGTGGTCGCTGTAAAGAAATTTCTTGATGACCGGGAAGATGTTCTCGGTCGTTACTCCGATTGTTCCTTTCATATATGTATGGTATTTTTTATTTGTCGTCTGAAACGGGGAAATGTTCTTCCCCTCCAGCTATAACAAACGGCAAAAAAAATGCCAGCCCCGCAGGGCCGGCATTTTTTGCTAAATATCGTTAAAGTCAGCAGATAGGGCGTGTCACTACTGACAAAATTGCTGATTTCACGCCTCGGGCGTGTCAGTCGGCGTGTCAGTCACGACGTCCGATGCCTCGGGTAGCGCCTTGGGCGCCTCGGGGGCCGGGGCGTCGAGCGCGCGGTCGGCCGGATGCACCACGGCTGTGGTGATCTTGTCGGCCTCGGCGTCATACCCCACGGCGATGGTGTCGCCGGGAAGGAGCTCGGCGTTGATGATAAGCTCGGCCAGAGGGTCTTCGAGGTACTTCTGGATGGCGCGCTTGAGCGGACGGGCACCGTACTGGGGGTCGTAGCCCTTGCGTGCTATGTAGTCCTTGGCCTCGGGCGAGATGTCGAGCGTGTATCCCTGGCGGCTGATGCGGTCGCGGAAACCGCGCAGCTCGATGTCGATGATCTTGCAGATTGCGGCGTTGTCGAGCTGGTCGAACATCACGATGTCGTCGATACGGTTCAGGAACTCGGGGGCGAACGCCTTGTTGAGCGCTTTCTGAATCACGCCGTGGGCATGCGACGCCTCGGTCTCGCGGGTGTTGAAACCCACGCCGGCGCCGAAATCCTTGAGCTGGCGGGTGCCGATGTTCGAGGTCATGATTATCAGCGTGTTCTTGAAGTCGACACGGCGCCCCAGGCTGTCGGTCAGGCGTCCTTCGTCAAGTACCTGCAGCAGCAGGTTGAACACGTCGGGGTGTGCTTTCTCGATCTCGTCGAGCAAAACCACCGAATACGGACGGCGGCGCACTTTCTCGGTGAGCTGTCCACCCTCTTCGTAGCCGACGTAGCCCGGAGGCGCGCCAACCAGACGGCTGACGGTGAATTTCTCCATGTACTCGCTCATGTCGATGCGTATCAGCGCGTCGGGCGAATCGAAGAGCATCTGCGACAGTTTCTTGGCCAGGTGCGTCTTGCCCACGCCGGTCGGGCCCAGGAACATGAATGTGCCTATGGGCTTGTTGGGGTCTTTCAGGCCCACGCGGTTGCGGCGTATGGCCTTGACGATCTTCTCGATGGCCTCGTCCTGGCCGATGATCTGCTGTTTGAGGGCAGGACCCATCTCGCGCAGGCGCGAGCCTTCGGCCTGGGCGATGCGCTGCACGGGCACGCCGGTCATCATGGCCACTACCTCGGCCACCTTGTCTTCGTCGACGGTCACGCGGTCATCCTTGAGCTGCTGTTCCCAGCGGGCGTTGGCGTCGGCCAGTTCCTGCTTTAGGGTCTGCTCGCGGTCGCGGTATGAAGCGGCTTTCTCGAAGTTCTGTGCCTGGGCGGCGGCGAGTTTCTGCTTGCCGGCCTCGGCGATGTCATGTTCGAGACGCTCGATCTCCTCGGGCACCACTATATTGATAATGTGTGCGCGCGAGCCGGCCTCGTCAAGGGCGTCGATGGCCTTGTCGGGGAAATTGCGGTCGCTCAGATAGCGGTCGGTCAGCGTTACGCAGGCCTTCAGGGCGTCGTCGGTGTAAATGACGTTGTGGTGGTCTTCGTACTTGGCCTTTATGTTGTTGAGGATGGTCAGGGTCTCGTCGAGCGACGTAGGCTCGACCATTACCTTCTGGAAACGGCGTTCGAGGGCGCCGTCTTTCTCGATGTTCTTGCGGTATTCGTCGAGGGTGGTGGCGCCGATGCACTGGATCTCGCCGCGGGCAAGGGCCGGTTTCAGCAGGTTAGCGGCATCCATTGTGCCGGCGGCGTTGCCGGCGCCCACGATGGTGTGGATCTCGTCGATGAACAGAATCACGTTCGGACTCTTGACAAGCTCGTTGAGGATGGCCTTGATGCGCTCCTCGAACTGGCCGCGGTATTTGGTGCCGGCCACGATGGCGGCCATGTCGAGCGACACCACGCGCTTGTCGAACAGGATACGCGGCACCTTGCGCTGCACGATGCGCAGTGCAAGACCCTCGGCTATGGCCGATTTGCCCACACCGGGCTCGCCGATAAGCACTGGGTTGTTCTTCTTGCGGCGGCTCAGGATCTGGGCCAGGCGCTCGATTTCGGTCTCGCGGCCCACCACGGGGTCGAGACGGCCGTCTTCGGCGGCGCGGGTCATGTCGTTGCCGAACTTGTCGAGGGTGGGGGTGTCGTTGTTGCCGCGTCCGCGCACGGTGGCCGACGGCTTGTCGCCCCCCTGCTGGCGCTGGCTGTCGTTCGACTGCCGCCCCGAGGGCATCGAGTCCATATCGTCGTCATCCTCCTCGTCCTCGGAATATCCGGCACCGGCCTTGGGCTCCCCCTTCACGTTTGAGAGCAGCCCAAGCAGCGATGCATAGTCTATGCCGGCCTGGCGGAACGGCACGATGAATTTCATGCGCTGGATCTCGGGGTTGTGCAGTATCGCCAGCAGAAGGTGCTCGGTGTCGACCACCTCGCTGCGCAGCATGCGGGCCTCGAGTACCGACAGCTTTACCAGGCGGTTGCTGAGATCGCTCACCGAGACTTCGGCCTGCACGGGGCCGGTCGAGTCATAGAGGGCGTCGTCAAGCTGCTGGCGCAACTGGTATACCGATACATTGCGCGAAACCTTCTCAAGCAGAGAGAAAACACGCGAACCGGTGTCGCCCAGGAGCGCCAGAAACAGGTGCTCGGGGGTGATTGTCGAGTTGTTGTGGCGAATAGCCTCCTGACGGCTCTTCTCCAGAACGGCTTTCAGTTCGTTTGAAAAGTTTATTTCCATTCTTTACCTTTCTTCTTCCTGTTTTTAGTATAACAACCGTAGGCCGGAAATGTCAACAAATGTTTAAATTTATAAAACCTGCAGATATTCAGATCGGAAAGTGAGTGTGTACCCGTCGGAGTATCGTTGACATTGCCGGTGAGGTGTTGTATGACTTCTGACTGTAGGAACATCGCCTTGCGATGTCGGAGCCTATAATCAACCATATAACCTGACATGCCAAAGGCATGTCCCTACAATTCAAAGAGTTCCTAAGCACCTTCCCCTGCAATCGAAAGGGAGTAGTCGCGCCGTTGGCTGTTATGCCTTTATATAACGGCAAAACCCGTGCCAAACTTGTGTCGCCGTTTGCAAAAATCCGTTAATCTTGCGCGGCAACTCCCCCAAAGTTACGTTTTTTCCCACTCCCTGCCAAATCTCCGATTAACTTTTGGGTTAATTTTTTTGTTTTACTCATAACGAGTGCTTATCTTTGCGTACTTGAGTTTAAAGTTAACTATGACACAAAAATATAGCATAGAACTGATAGAAGAGCATGAGTCGGTGAATTTCTACAGTATTCATATCGATACAGAGGAACTCTCTGAACTTGAGCGCTTTTTTGATAAATTCCCTCCGGGTTCATCTTACGATGAAGATATCGACACGATAATAGCGTGGCTTGACCGGATTGGTGAACGTGGTGCATTGGAGCGCTATTTCAGATATGAAGGGAAATTCGGGGACAAAGTCAGTGCGATTCCGATTGAGACCAGTAATCTGCGACTCTATTGTATCAGGTTGAATGACAGAATTCTGGTGTTCGGTAACGGAGACGTGAAGGATTGCGCTACATGGCAAGAGAGTGAGACTTTGACTGAATATGTTGAGACGCTTGTGGATACCAGCCGTTTTATTGCCGCAAGATTACAATCAGGCACTCTTTTTGTGGTAGACAAGGAAATTATAGGAAATCTTAATTTTAGCCGTAATGAAAAGAAGTAGTATAATTGAGGCCCGCAGGCGCTCTGTGGCAGCAGAAACAAAACGCAGGGTTGACCTGTCGTTCCTAATTGTAGATCGGATTCATGAAGTCCTTGTCGAGCGGGGGCTCAGACAGAAGGATCTTGCCGCTATGCTCGGAAAAAATGAATCAGAGGTAAGTAAATGGATGCGCGGAACCCATAATTTCACAATAGAAACCATCTCCCAGATAGAAAAAGCTCTTGGCGAACCGGTTCTCCAGGTTGTCGGCGCATAAGGGAATGTCTATTTACATTGAAGAGAATGTAGATTTATAGTTCACTCACAAAGTAAATGAATATTCCGATATGTAAGGATGCTCTCGGGAGCCTCCGGCCAATGGAATTGTCAGCGGTTGTCGTGGCGGTTGCACCGGGGTGCAGCCCTACACAAAATGCACAAATATTTTCTGTTCCACCTATATATTGACGGCTGGCGTGTCACAGCCAGTAATAAGCAATATTATACCTTATAGCGCCGTTATTTTTTACAGCCTCTTAAATCACTTCAGAGGCATTATATTCAGAACTGACTTTTTGGAATGAAGAAAACAACGCTTTTGTTATTGTTGCTGTTCTCAACTCTCTGCGCAGTGGCTCGTCAGCCCG
>CALJBF010000069.1 GCA_938027385.1 uncultured Porphyromonadaceae bacterium
GGCACGGCGCCCCGGCTTTTAAATTTGCCTTGCAAAAATACAATGCCTGTAGGGTTATCGGCCCAACTGGGCCGATAACAGAACCGCCCCCATTTCCGGGGCTAACGAGCTGTGGCCCGCGCGTCGTGGCACCTATTTATTTTTGAAATAGTCATTATACATCTTTATGCCGAAGACTATGGACGAGCAGACGGCTGTGATGCAGTTGGTGATCACCAGCGGCAGGTTCACAGGGTCGCTCAGGAAACCCTGGATGATGAAGAACACCGACCCCAGCCCCATGAGCATGAACGTTGGCAGGGCGATGGCGTCTGTCTGGCGCGTGCGTATGGTGTGGATGGCCTGCGGCATGTAGCCCAGCACCATGCACACGGCGGCCGCATATCCGATTATCTCAAACCACATATATATTTATATTGACTGTTAAGGTGTATGAGGGTCATTTCGCGCCTTTAGACTCGATGCCGAGACCGAACAGCGCGTAATCGTATATCACGGGGTCGTCGGGACGGTAGCGGCGCAACGCCTCTGTGAGCTCAACCACAGCGCAGCGGTCGTTGGCGCGGCGAGTGAGCAGGCCGAGCTGCCGCGACACATTGCCCACATGCACGTCGAGAGGGATAAACAGCTGCTGCGGCTCAATCGAGCGCCAGATGCCCAGGTCGACTATGCCGTCACGGCGCACAAGCCACCTCAGGGCCATGTTGAGACGTTTCAGGGCTGTCTGGTCAAGGTTCTGCGGCAGACAGCGGCAGAGCCGCCCTCCGGGATTGGCCTCGGCAAGCTCGGCATTGAGCGCCCTGGCCAGCGCCCAGGCAGGCATCTCGTCATCCCCCACCCTTTTGGCCAGTGCATAGTCGTCGAGCGTCGCATAGCGCGAATAGACGGAGTGGAGCGCCCTGAGCCATTCACGCAGATCTGAAGCGAAGAAGGTGCGGTGGATGTTGCCGTCGGGCAGATCCTCGTAACCGCGGTCCATGACGTATGCGTGCGGCTGCCAGTCCATGAGCGCGAACATCCGCTCGGCATCGCGGCATATCATGGTGCGGTTGCCCCAGGCTATGGTGGCCGCCAGCAGAGAGGCAATCTCGATGTCGGCACGTGCGGTGAACCGGCGCGGGAACTGCACAGGGTCGGCGGCAATGAACTCGGGGGAGTTTATGCGTGCCGCCTCGCGGTCGAGCATCTCCCCTATGTCGCGGGCAGAAAACCCGTCGGCGCCCTGGGCGGGCGCCGACAGTGTGTCATTATCAGTCATGCAAGGTTTATTTAACCTCCTTGAGCACCATGCAGGTGCGTGCAGGCAGATAGAGTTTGAGCCATTCCTTGCCGGTGGGGGCGTACAGCGGGTCATGCTGCGTCAGATGCTCTACATTGACGTCGACATTGCCGTAGCCGCCGAACTCGGGAGCGTCGGAGGTCAGCACGGTCCTGTATTTCCCGGCCGGCGCCAGGAATCCGTACCCCTCGAACGACTTTGTCGGCGAGAAATTGAACACGAAGATCAGTTTGCCGCGGCGGAAGGCCAGCACCTGGTCATCATCCTTCTCCCATAGTTTCTCGACAGGAAGTTTCTGGAAGTTGTAGACCCCGCCGACGAGGTGTATCATGGCGTCGTCGAAGTTGTTGAGGAACCGGTACTGCAGGTCCTTGCGGTCGACCAGATCCCACTGGCGGCGGGCATACTTGTAGCTCCAGCCGTTCCCCTCGCGCGGGAAGTCGATCCACTCGGGGTGCCCCCACTCGTTGCCCATGAAGTTGAGGTAGCCGCCGTTAATTGTGGCCAGCGTGACCAGACGTATCATCTTGTGCAGGGCCATGCCGCGTGCCACGGTCATGTTGTCGTCGCCGATCATCATGTGCCAGTACATCTCCTTGTCGATAAGACGGAAAATCACGGTCTTGTCACCCACCAAAGCCTGGTCGTGGCTCTCGACGTATGAGATTGTCTTCTCGTCGGCGCGGCGGTTGGTAAGCTCCCAGAATATCGAGGTGGGATGCCAGTCCTCGTCTTTCTTCTCCTTGAGGGTCTTGATCCAGTAGTCGGGGATGCCCATGGCCATGCGGTAATCGAAACCGATGCCGCCGTCACGCACCTTCAGCGCCAGGCCGGGCATGCCGCTCATCTCTTCGGCGATGGTGATGGCGTGGCGGTTCACCTCGTGTATCAGCTTGTTGGCGAGCGTAAGGTATGTGATGGCGTTGGTATCCTGGCCGCCGTCGTAATAGTCGCCGTAACCGCCGAACGCCTTCCCAAGACCGTGGTCGTAGTAGAGCATCGAGGTCACGCCGTCGAAACGGAAACCGTCGAACTTGAACTCCTCAAGCCAGTATTTGCAGTTCGAGAGCAGGAAATGCAGCACCTCGTTCTTGCCGTAGTCGAAACAGAGCGAGTCCCAGGCGGGGTGCTCGCCGCGCGAGTCGGCATAGAAATATGTTGAGCGTGTGCCGTCAATGCGGCCCAGACCCTCGTTCTCGTTCTTCACGGCGTGTGAGTGCACGATGTCCATTATCACGGCCAGCCCTAACTCATGGGCGCGGTCGATGAGGCTCTTAAGCTCCTCGGGGGTGCCGAAACGCGACGACGGAGCATAGAAATTGCTCACGTGGTAGCCGAACGACCCGTAGTAGGGGTGTTCCTGTATGGCCATGATCTGTATGGCATTGTAGCCGTCGGCCGAGATGCGCGGCAGTATGTTGTCGCGGAACTCGGTGTAAGTTCCCACCCCCTCGCGTTGCTGGGCCATGCCTATGTGGCATTCGTAAATGAGCAGGGGTCGCGTGTCGGGCACGAAATTCTCGACCGTCCACTTGTAGGCGCGCGGATGCCATACCTGAGCCGAGAAGATCTTTGTCTGGTCATCCTGCACAACGCGGGTGGCATAGGCCGGAATACGGTCGCCCTGGCCGCCGGGCCAGCTGACGCGCATCTTGTAGAGCTGTCCGTGGCTCATGGCCGAGGTGGGGAACTCCCCCTCCCAGACTCCGTTGCCGATGGGTTTCAGCGCATACTCGGGCCGCTCCTGCCAGTCAGAGAAATCACCCACCAGGGTGATTGCCGTGGCGTTGGGCGCCCATTCGCGGAACGTCCAGCCGCCGCGGCGGCGGTGTAGTCCGAAATATTTGTGCGCGTTGGCGAAATCGTTGAGCGAGCCGCAGGCCTGTGTCAGGTCGCGCTCCTTGTTTACAGCGTCCTGATAGCGGCCGTCGATAGCCGGAGCATACGGTTCGAGCCAGGGGTCGTTCTTATAGATAGCTAATTTACGTTTGGGAGCCATGGGTAAAGGGTCTATATAGGTTTTTTGCAAATTTAACCAAAATCTTCAGACTGCGGTCATGTTTGGCGGCAAAATCTCTCGCCGGCCACCATAAAAGAAACAAACCGCACCCCGTGTCGTTCACCGCCGGGCATCTTTGCAGTGCATTGTCTTCTCAGCCGGGATGCAGCCCCATCTCTACTATTTCCGATGCAAACAGACGCCCGGCTGGCGGAGCCGGGCGTCTGTTTGCGTGGGAAGGGTGGTTCATTCGAGAGAAGGAGCCTCGACGGGAACCTCTATGTCTGATTCCACGGCATCACTTACATTCAGGGGTGGCAGAATGAGACCGTTGAACGGTGTGCCCTCGGTCCTGCAGTACAGCACACCACGCGCCACTCCTACGGTCTGTGCGGCAAGTATGCCGACCAGAGATTTCGGTATGGTGACTTTGCCGTCGGATACGGATTTGTCCCAGTCTTCAGGGCGTATCTGGAACTCGCACTTCATGTCGATGAGCATAAGCCTGCTCTCTTCATGATCAAAGCTCCACGAAAAGCCGACAGCTACCTGTCGCACCTCTGGGGCAACCTCTACCGATAATTTCAGGTTGCCTGATATATCACCGTCGGGCACACTGTCGGCCAGTATGGCGAACTGCCCCACGGTTATTCTTACCATTCTAAACTGCATCATGCGCATATATATTGCTCTTTGCCTGATTTGACACTCTGAAACGCCGTTACCGGCATCTCTTTATTTATAGCCACCACCTTAGCCGAATATCTTGCAGGGCGCCATGACGCCGGCTTAATGGCGATGCCATCCCTGGCAATCCTGCATTCCTTAGGCTCAAACGTCACCTGAGGCACATAACCGAGTGCAAGGGAAAGTTCCACAAGTTTCTCAAGCGAGAAGTTATAATCTCCGCTGAGCAACTGTGTGACATATCCCTTTGAGACACCAAGATATGCGGCCAATTGAGTACGGTTCATATTGTGCTTCTCCATAAAGCTGACAGCACAATTATAGAGACAGATCTGTATTTCGGCAATCCAGTATCCGGCTGACTCAAGCAATTCCTCTCTTTTCATAATTCCTTTTATATTCATAACGTCGGCCCGTCAGAGACGGTTCCTTAAAACTTCCGAAAGGCTCACGTTATCTTCATGTCCTTGATAATCTTCTTTATTCTTGCTATGTCTTTTTTCTGTTCATTCTTATACCCTCCCATTATCACGAAAACATCAGGTTTCTGTTTTATCACATATACTCTCAGTGATTTTTTCTTGAATTCAAATACATCATCACGGGCAATACCTTCAACATGGTTGAACTTTTCTTCCGGCAACATCTGCCGGTCAGTAAGCATTTCCATATATTTCCAGATATATGGCAACAATTTTTTATCAGCGGCATTCTGTTCTACCTCGGCACAGAACTCATCAAATTGGCAAACACCATTTTCATCTTTCAGTTTATAATACTGGTACTGCGGATTTTTGATTCCCGTCAACTTCTCTCGTGTAAACGTTGTCATTACATTTTCTAAAAATTTAATTAATATTCTGATTGACAAACACATTTAGTCACCCTGCCGTCCATCTGCGACAGACTCAGCGTGAACATGGATGCAAAGTTATAAATTTAGTTATAACTAAACAAACAATCCGCAATATTTTTTTGTCACATCAATCATAATAAAATACGCCCGGTCTCGCAGCGAGACCGGACGCTTATTCTATTTATCCGGGAGGGGGATTACTTCACGGCGGGGTTGGCCACTTTCTTGCGGTTGGTGAGGTAGGCCACGGGGGTGGCGATGAACATGGTCGACAGTGTGCCGACTACCACACCGAAGAGCATGGCGAACACGAACGAGCGGATCGAGTCACCGCCAAGGATGAAGATACATGCCAGCACCAGGAAAGTCGACAGTGATGTCATCACGGTACGGCCCAGGGTTGAGTTGAGCGACTTGTTGATGGTGGTGGCGAAATCCTGCTTGGGATAGAGGGCGAGGTTCTCGCGCACACGGTCGAACACAACCACCGTATCGTTGATCTGGTAACCGATCATGGTAAGGATGGCGGCGATGAACGTCTGGTCGATCTCCATCGCGAAGGGGAAGACGCCCCAGAAGATCGAGTAGAAACCGATGATGGCGAAGGCGGTGAAGGCAACGGCTGCCAGGGCGCCCAGCGAGAAGGCCACATTGCGGAAACGCAGCAGGATGTAGAGGAACATGGCCAGCAGCGAGAGCGCAACGGCGATGTATGCCTTGGTGCGCATGTCGTTGGCGACAGTCGGGCCTACGGTCTGCGACGACATGATACCCTGGGTCTCGTCGGTTGTCGAGAACTCCTCGATGGTCATGTTGTCGGGCAGCAGTTTCTGAGCCTTGAATGTGTCGTAGAGCATCTTGGTGATCTCCTGCTCGATGGCCGACGCATCCTCGTCAGACTTGATCTTGTAGTTGGTCGAGATACGCACCTGGTCAGAGTTCTCGATGGTGATCACCGAAACCGACGCGGTCTGGCCATCGGCGTTGAACACCGGATTGAGGGTGCGGGTGAGCTCGGCGGTGTCGACGGGCTTGTTGAATTTCACCACATAGTTGCGGCCGCCCGAGAAGTCGATGCCCTGGTTGAGGCCGCGCACGAACAGCGAGCCTACGCAGATCAGCGCGAATGCGCCGAAGATGCCGAAGGCAACCTTGCGGGCACCCAGGAAGTTGAAGTTCGACTTGGTGAAGAGGTTACGTGAGAACCCGGTAGAGAAGGTGAGGTTGCTCATGGCCTTCGACTTGCCGAAAGCGATGAAGAAGATGCGGGTCAGGTAGACGGCGGTGAAGAACGAGCAGATGATACCGATGATCAGCGTGGTGGCAAAACCCTTGATGGGGCCTGTGCCGAAGTAGAGCAGGATCACACCGGTGATGATCGAGGTGAGGTTCGAGTCGAAGATGGCCGAGAAGGCGTTCGAGTAACCGTCGGCGATGGCGGTGCGAACGTTCTTGCCGTTGGCCAGCTCCTCTTTGGCGCGCTCGAAGATAAGCACGTTGGCGTCGACGGCCATACCCAGGGCGAGCACGATACCGGCGATACCCGACAGGGTGAGCACTGCCTGGAACGAGGCGAGGATACCGAATGTGAAGAAGAGGTTGCAGATAAGACCGAAGTTGGCGATCAGGCCGGGAATCAGGCCGTAGACAACGCACATGAAGACCATGAGCAGAACCAGGGCCATGACGAACGACCAGAGACCCGACTCGATGGCCTGCTGGCCAAGCTGCGGACCGATAACCATGTCTGAGATGATGTCGACCTTGGCGGTCATCTTACCCGACTTGAGCACGTTGGCAAGGTCCTGAGCCTCCTCGACGGTGAAGTCGCCGGTAATCTGCGAGCGGCCGCCGTCGATCTTCTGACGGATGTTGGGGTACGAGTAGACTACGTCGTCGAGCACGATTGCCACCGGCTTGCCGATGTTGGCCTCGGTGACGTTGGCCCACTGGCGTGCGCCGTCAGAGTTCATGTTCATCGAAACCACGTTGCCCTGCATCTGGTCGTAGTCAGACGATGCGCCTACGACAACCGAGCCGTCGAGGGCGGGCTTGCCGTTGTTGCTCTTGAGGGCCACGAGCTGATATGCCTCCATGGCGCGCTCTTTGCCTGCCACGGTATCCTTGTAGTTGATCTCAAGGGGTTTCACACTCCAACGGAGCTTGAGGTTCGAGGGGAGGGTGGCGCGGGCGGCGGGAGTCGACAGCAGAGAGTCGATGGCCTCGCGGTTCTTGGCGAGTGCCAGACCGTAGACGGGGCTGTCTGATGCCGATGCCTGCAGGAAGAGGTCGAGCAGCGAACCCTGGCCGTTGGCGCGGTACTGGGCGTCGAGCTGAGCCATCGGGCCTGCGATCTCGGCGGCCTTGTATGTTTCGTAGAACTCGAGGTTTGCCGAGCGCTGGAGGAGCTCGCGCACACGGTCATGCTCTTTCACGCCGGGGAGCTCGAGCAGAATCTGGCCGTCGTTGTCCTGAAGAACCTGGATGTTGGGCGACACAACGCCATAGGCGTCGATACGCGAACGCAGCACGTTGGTGGCCGAGTTGTTCACGCGGTCCTTGACCTCGTTCTTGAGCACTGCCTTCACCTGGCCGTCTTTGGTGTCGGGCTTGATCACCGACTTGAAGACAACCGAGAAGTCAGCCGAGGGGTTGATCTTGCGGTACTGGTCAACGAAGGTACCCACGTAGTCGCTCTCGTGGTTGCCGCGGATCAGCGAGTCGGTCTTGGCCAGCGCCAGGTTGAACGAGGCGTCGTCGGCGCCCTCTTTCATCGACTTGAGCAGATCGGGCATCGACACCTGCAGAATGACGTTCATACCGCCCTTGAGGTCGAGGCCGAGGCCCACGCCCCATTTCTGCACTTCGTTGTAATTGTAACCCAGCCAGACGGGAGTCTTGCTGATAGAATCGATGTAGGCCTTGTAAGCCTTGTTGTACTGGTCGGATTTGGCGTTGCCGGCAACAGCCAGGGCGTATTCCGCGGCTTTCTTCTCCTCTTTCTGGCTCACAAGCGAGAACGAGAGGTAGAACAGGCACACCAGCACCAAAAACACCGCTATAATACCGGCAATGATGCTTCCGAGGGTTCCTTTGCTTTGCATGTTCGAGTTAAAGATATTTTTGAGTTTATTATTAATTTTTCCAGTGCGGGAAATGCCTCCAGAGCGGCCGCATCAACTTAGCAATCAGCCACTTAGTAGACGACAGAAAGCGACGCCCGCACCCCTTCGGGGCGCAAACGCCTAATTTTCAGCGTGCAAATATACAAACAATCTCCCGCAATAACAAACAAAATCGCATTTTCCCCGCGAAATATCCTGCGCCGCCCCGGGCGCCGGCATCACCTGCGCGACCGAACGCACGGCGAACAGCCGTCACATCACACACAGAAACACACAGAAACACCGGGAGCATACCGTTGCGGTAGACTTCCCGGTGTGTCATATTCAGTGTGTCTGCTGATGCTGTCTCAGCTGACTGGGGGCGGAGGCGACGGTTATTTCACGATCACCTTGCCGGAGTGGGTGTTGCCGGCATCGTCGGTGACAGTGTACGGATGCACGCCGGTCGACAGCCTGTCAGCCGGAACCTCGAGGGTACCTTCACCCCCGACAGTCCTGAGCTCGGTGGCACCTGCAACGTTGTAGACGTTGACATTGTCGATTGAGCCTTCCGTGAGCTGGAAGTGAAGAGTCTCACCGCGGTTGACCGGGTTGGGGAACACACGGATATTCTGCACCTTGCGCACCGACACGAGACTGTTCGGCTTATTCTCTATGGCATAGAGGGTGTACGACTCCGATTCGCGGTCCCACTCATAGATATAGTTTTTCTGCCCTACGGTCATCAGGTTGGGAGCCGGAATTACGCCGAGAACCTCATTGTTCTCATTTACAATCTTGTATCCCGGGTCAGAGCCTGCGACAACCACCTCGATAAGGTCGTCGTTGTTGAAAAGGCGCTGTGTGGCGCCCGTATCGCCGAGGAAAGTGATAACCTCTCCGTCGGCGAGATTGAAGGTGAGGGTGCGGTCTACGGTGAAGTCATCGTTGTAGATGGTCACGGTGTTGCCTTGGCACAGCACCAGTTTCGAGACACCGTCGGCGGTAAAGCCGGTCCAGCTGTTTGCGCTGCCCACCCTTGAGGTGGAGACATATTGGGCGGATGCTGCAAGGCAGCTGAATGCCGCCAGCAGGATTAATGCTGCTTTTTTCATATAGAATAATCTGTTTTTGCGTGATTAATGTCTGAGGGTAAGTTTCTTTGCCACCCGCGGGGAATGGCTCTGCGGCTGTGCTGGCGCATAACCGTCTTCAAGGATTTCTCTAAGGTCGCAGGGAAGAATGAACATGTCCTGCACGACCGTTTCCACGGCATCTTCACCGGGCTGCCGGAACTCATACTTCATGGCGACCTCGGCTGATACATGGCCGGTCATGTATGACATGGCAGATACGTCATTATCAGAGAAATGATTGGCCGAGCAGTAGAGATAGTCGAACGAGCCGCCGATGTAATCCCTTATGTCGGTTTTCGGCGACGAGACGGCGCATGTGGCGAGGTCGACATAATAATTGCGGTCCAGCCAGTCAACAAACGAAATCTGTATGAGGTCAGGGTCGGCGATGTTTCTGCGGACACGGAAATCAACGGGTATGTTCTCGCAATTGTTCAGCAGCCGGAATGAGGCGGTGCATGTGCCCCCCTCTTTCCAGGCACCCCATTCTCCGGCGTCGCCGTAGCCTGCGGCATTCTCCTTGAACGGGAAGGGTTTGATGACAAGAGGACTGGCGGAGATATTCAGGATATTGCCGTTAGTGTCGGCAAGAACCCAGCAGACTTGCCATCTGCCGCCGGTCTTTTCCCAGTTGCATGACAGTGAACCTGTGGCAGGGGTGGTCTGCAGGAGATGCTCCACCACAGCCTTTCTGTCGCCGAAATCTTCGGGCAGAATGTCGATATAGAGTTTATAACCCTCGGTCAGGTATCCCTCGCACGAGATTGAGCGCGACGAATCTTCTGTATAAATCACGTAATATCCCGATTCCGGATAGGGATACATGCCGCTGATGGTGAAATCCGGGGTTTCGAGCTGGTAACCTATTCTGGTAATGCGGCGTCCGTCCACACTCCGGTTGCCTGACGCATCCTGTGTATAGCAGACGATGTCGAGGATGAATTTCGGGGTACCGTCGTCGCCGCGCCGGAAACCTGACGCGCCGGCAAGATCAGCCGAGCCATAGAACGAGGCCGCGTCGGCAACGAAGAGCGCCGGATCGGCGGGGTCGGGATTCTGCGCCGGAATCTCCACTTTACCGGTTGCCGGGTCGAAATGCACCGTGACATTCCCGGTGCCGGGGAGCTCGGCAGTAAACTGTTTCCAACCGTCGTGGAGAACCGAACCTACGGGGTCGTAGCTCCATATCGTGTTTTCCAGCAGGTTGTATTCACTGTCAAAGGTGTATGCCCACAGGGAGAACGCCATCTCCTGGCCAGCATCGTTGTAGAGAGTAAGCCTGTCTGATTCGGGATTGTTGGCAGCCTCGTCTTCAAGCGCCTTGTTCACCGCCCATCTGAACATCGCCGGGAAACGCAGCAGCAGCGCGGGGTCGTCAGGCGCGATGTTGAATATTGTTTCAGCGGGATATCCGCCGCCGATACGGTTCACACCTTTCTCAAGACGCATAAGGTCGTAGAAACTCAGACCTTCGCCCCAGAATTCGATACGGCGCTGTTCCCAGATGATGTCGCGCAGCTGCTCTGCCGTGGCACCGGCCGGAACAGAGAACGAGGGGTCGCGATACTGTTTCACAAAAGCGGCCAGATAATCGCCTGCGCCTGAAACCGAGCCGGCCATTGCCATGGCCTCGGCCACGATGTAGTGCATCTCCTCGACACGCATCATCGGAAAATCGGCAAGGGTTTCATAAGAAAACGCGCCGGGGGCGCCGACTGTGCCGAATTTCAGATTCTGGTAGGGCCTGGAGAGTCCCATCTGGTCAAAATAATCTTTCTGAGTGTCGTTCAGAGCGGCATTCAGGCCGTCAGCATCAAAAAAGAGGGTGCGGCGCACATCGGACACGGGGATGCTGTTGAACAGCATGCGGTTGATGAACCGGCCATCGAAAGCGGCGTAACCGGCCGTGCAGAACGGACTCATGAATGACGTGAACGAGGCCACATTCCCGGTGACATACGAAGGATAACTCTCATCGAGGTGCAGACCCCACATCCATGACTTGTCGTTGATGTTGCAGAAACTGCCGGGCTTGATGTCACTCAATGCGTAGGGCTCGCCGCCGAAGAGCCGGATAGCCTTGCGGGCATCGGCCTCGGCCGCGGAATAGCGGCGCATGACAAGATTCGCGCGGGCACGCAGGCCATAGGCCGCCGCGGCCGAAACCATCATTTTCGGGGCGGAGGGGCAGATGTCGGCCTGTGCGGTGGCATCTGTCTCAAGCAGCGCGATGGCCTTTTCGAGATCGGCGAGGATGAAATCATAGACCTCAGCCACCGTCGAGCGCGGCACGCCCGTGGTGGAAAGAACAGCGGAATTATTCTCGTCGACCAGGGGTACACAGAGTTTTGACTCATTGCCGGAATATGTGAACTGGTAGCGCTGTGCCAGTGAAAGATAGCTCCAGGCACGCAGAGCGTAGGCATCGGCCAGCACAGTCGCCTTGGTCGCAGTGGCGGCATCGTCTTTCAGACCGGCGACAAGCTGGTTGCAGCGGTCCACGGTCATGTACAGGTACCAGTATGGAATAAGGCTGGCATAGCCGCGGGGGTTATTGTGCATACTGTAGCTCATCTGTGTGATGAACCAGTTATAACCGCCCATTGTGCCCACCACATCGTTACCGGCGGCATCGGCCATCATTGCCAGAGCGGGCGCGCCGAAATCCGAGTGGTTGAAATCCACGAGCTGGAAACGCTCCATCATCCATTCGGGAATGGTGGCCTGGTGCTTTTCCGCCCATACCTGAGATTCATCGGCGTCGACAATCTCTGACGAACCGCTCACATATTTGGTTTCGTTCTCGGTGACGTAAATGACATTGCTCTCGATTCGGCCGAGAAACCTGCCCTGCTCATTGTAGAGGTCGCCCGAGTCGAAACGCACTTCGTACAGGTCGTCGGTGTTGAAGATGTTTTTCGTGAGAAAATAGCGTTCCTCCTTCCCTGCGCCTTTCTTCAAAAACACAGGCATGGGCGCGCCCACACTCTCCATGACATCGATTGAAAACTGTTTCACGACATTGAGGTCAGCATCGTAAAGCCTGAAGTCATAACTGGTTCCGGTGTGCGTCCAGCTCACCGTGAGGCCGTCGCCGTTTTCCTGCATTGTGCCCCCGCCGGCCGAAACCGTCACGGGATTTCCCAAAGAGACAGGCTCAGCCGCCTCAACGGAATGTGGAACCGACAGCGACACCAGAGACAATGCGGTGACAAAGCGCAGTGTCAGAATCGTTGAATTTAGGTTCATATATGATAAGGTTGGTTTTATAGGGTTGGTAGCCACAAAGATATATAAAAAATCGCAAAA
>CALJBF010000070.1 GCA_938027385.1 uncultured Porphyromonadaceae bacterium
CTTAGACAATAATGGCCGTGGTTATATCCAGACAGTAGAAACGCTCTTCGAGGAAACTACTTCATCCATCCAATTGCCGACGTCACTTCCTGTACCTGGATTGACGTTAGATAATGCATATCTTCACATGCAGGGACATCAGCTCTATAAACTTATCATGCATATAGGCACTGTATTGTGTTGTGGCAAAAATATCGCCTTTAGGTCTGAAATCCTTGATACAGCCAATCAAACATCCGGTTATGATGAGATCAACAGCGTCCAGTCTGATTTACGAAACATATTGTCTGTCTGATTATTTCAGAACATCAAGATTTTGTGTAGTATCAGACATATACTTTTCACTCATTCATTAGCCATATATCTTATGATGTATAAGTAATTGTTCAAAATTATTTTTACAATTACCGGTTTGGATTCTTTCTATGTTTGTTCGGCAAAATTTTTGAAAAGAGGAAAATCCTGTTTATCGCACTATGGGGAGATGTATGAAACAAACATTATATCGGATGGTCAGGGAAGGGAGATAATGGAGTCGATGAGGTGGAGTTCGTCGGGGGTGAAGGTGGGGTTGTCGACGGCACGGAGGTTGGCTTTCAGCTGGGCCACAGACGAGGCCCCGATGATTACCGATGTTACGCGCTCGTCGGTCAAGATCCATGCCAGGGCCATCTGCGCCAGCGTCTGGCCGCGGCGCGCGGCAATTTCATTGAGGCGACGGGCGCGGGCTATCTTGTCGTCGGTGACCTCTGACTGCTGCAGGTAGCCGGTGCTTTTTGCAGCGCGGCTGTCGGCCGGGATGCCGTGCAGGTATTTGTCGGTAAGCAGACCTTGCGCAAGGGGCGAGAATACGGTTATGCCGCTGCCGCTGGCTGCCGCAAGGCCGAAATTCTCGCGTGCCGAGGCGGTGTCGAACATCGAATAGCGGTACTGGCTGACCAGGCAGGGCACCTTGGCCTCGGCAAGCAGCCGGTATGCGTATTCCTGTTCTTTCGGCGGATATTTGGATATGCCGGCATACAATGCCTTGCCGCTGCGCACGATATCAATCAGCGCCTGCATGGTCTCCTCAACGGGTGTCACACCGTCATACCGGTGGCTGTAGAACACATCGAAATATTCGAGACCGGTTCGGCGCAGACTGGCGTCGCACGACGCGATCAGATTCTTTCTCGACGAATTGCCGCCGTAGACACCGGGCCACATGTTATGTCCGGCCTTTGAGGATATGAACATCTCGTCGCGGTGGGGGGCCAGGTCATCTTTGAGCACCTTGCCGAAAGTGATTTCCGCACTCCCGGGCGACGGGCCGTAGTTGTTGGCCAGGTCGAAATGACATATACCGCTGTCGAAAGCGGTCAACAGCATGTCACGGGCGGTCGAGAAGTCATCGACATCGCCGAAATTATGCCATAGGCCCAATGAAATCACGGGCAGTTCGATGCCACTGCGGCCACAACGTCTGTAAAGCATATTATCTATTATTAGGGAAACATTTCAGACGCAAAGATAGCATCTTTTTCGCAATATCCAATCGCCGGGACGTGTGGCCGCAGGGCGTCTCAGTATCCGATGGTGAACCGCTCCTGATGGTGAGCCGGAGTTTCAAGCTCATCGACCATGGCGCGAGCGTAGTCGCCCACGGTGATACGGCTCTTCCCCTCGCTGTCCACGATAAGGTCATCCTTGCCCAGACGGTATGTGCCGGTGGCCTCACCGGACTCAAGCGATCCCGCCGGAGAGAAGAACACCCAGTCGATGTCCTTCTCATTGGCGAGGGTGCCGAGGTAGAACTCACCGAGCGATTTCACGCCGCCCATTATTTCGGCGGGTATGACACCGCTGTCGACCACCCTCAGACCCGGAGCGCAGAACAGCGTTCCGGCGCCCCCCACGATAAGCAGACGTTTCACACCGGCCTCTTTCGCCGCCCGGAGTATGCGCGGATAGTTCTGTAGAGTCAGGTTGTAGATATCGGGATTCATCCACCCCGGATTGTAGGCGCTTATCACCGTGTCGTAACCCTTCAGGTCGGCGGCAAGGGCCGCGGTATCGGCCACATCAACCTTTTTCACCGTAAGGCGGTCATTCTCGACCTTCACGTTGCCGGGGTTGCGCACAAGCGCCTCTACCTCATATCCGCGGGCAAGCAGTTCGTTCAGGATGGCGCTGCCGACAAAACCGCTCGCGCCGATAAGTGCTGTCTTCTTCATAAGTTTTAGTTATTTATCTGATTTCTGATGCAAAGATACGACCCGTCGCGGGCCAAAGTCAATAAGGCACATGAGCGACAGATAGTTTCCCCGAGGTTAGAAATGCTGAGAACCAACGGGCGGCAAAATGGGGTTTAACCTATTTTAACTACATGCGAAACTGAATGTTGCACGCATCACGAAAGTTGGTTACCTTTGTAGAGTCTTTTAGTCCACACGGAATTATGAACGAGGAATTTTATCCCGGCTGCCCGATACGCAATATTCTGGCACGTTTCAGCGACAAATGGTCACTGCTGGTGCTGTATACCCTGAATCTGCAGCCCACGATGCGTTTCAACGCTCTCAGGCGCGAGATACCCGACATATCGCAGAAGATGCTCACCAATACCCTGCGCACCCTTGAGGAAGACGGCATGGTGACACGCACCATCTATGCCGAAGTGCCCCCGCGCGTAGAATACAGCATAACCGACCGCACCCGCTCGCTGTTGCCCCATGTCAACGCACTTGTAGGCTGGGAGAAAGAGAACATGGCCGCCATTCTTAAAGACCGCCACGCACACGCATCATGAAAATCCGCACATTGGCAATACATTTCCGTAATGATGTAAAATGAAAAAGAGTCTGAAACTCAAGATATGCGACTGGAGCCTGTTGGCGCTTACAGCGACCATACTTGCATCGGGCATACAGCTTGAGGCCACAGACGGCACACCGGCGTGGACAGTCTGGCTACACATCGCTATCGGAGTGCCGTTCATGGCCTTGTCAGGCTGGCACATCTGGCTGCATTTCGGCAAAAGCAACTGGTTCACTCGGTTTCACAGACAGAAAAGCCGGCTGACCCGCATCCTGTGGTGGGCGACCCTGGCCACGCTGGCATCGGGCATCATAGCCACCGCGCACTCGCTCGGCTCATTCACCCACGGCCACATCGGAGGGGTGCACGGCAAACTCGGGTTCCTCATGATCATTCTCTCGGTGTGCCATATCGTGGCGCGGATCAGGTTCTTCCGCCCGGGGCATCGGCTCAAGACCTTCATGCATGCCCCCCAAAATCATCTGTGCCACAACACGCGACCCAGGCAAATGACATCCAACTAACATCTGAACAACATTATCAACCATACATATTACAAATATCATGAAAAAAAGCATTATCCTTGCAATGGCGGCGCTTGCCTCGTTCTCGGCCGTCGCTCAGCAGGCTCTCTGGGGCGTACCCACGATAACCTCGCCCGAAGTTCACCCCGACAAGACTGTGACTTTCCGCCTCAACGCTCCCGCGGCCGACCGCGTGCAGGTAACCGGCGACTTCCTTCCCACCGAAAAGATTTCCACGCCGTTCGGCGAGTTCGACGGCCCCGGCTATGCCGACCTCCGCAAGAACGACCAAGGGCTGTGGGAATACACCACTCCGGCGCCCCTGGCACCCGAGTTGTACAGCTACACTTTTGTTGTCGACTCGCTGAAGATGACCGACCCCTCGAACGTATATCAGCTGCGCGACGTGGCCTCGATAACCAATATCTTCATCATCCCCGGTGACCGCGCCGATTTCTACAGCGTCAACAAGGTACCCCACGGCACTGTGGCAAAGGTATGGTACCCGAGCCCCTCGCTGGGCATGGACCGCCGCATGACGGTCTACACCCCGGCCGAATATGAGAAGGGCGACCGCCGCTACCCCGTATTCTACCTGCTGCACGGCATGGGCGGCGACGAGAACGCCTGGACCGAACTGGGCCGCACGGCACAGATTCTCGACAACCTCATCGCCCAGGGGAAAGCCGAACCGATGATTGTGGTGATGACCAACGGCAACGCCTCGCAGGAGGCCGCTCCCGGCGAGACTTCGGCCGGACTGAAAGCCCCCACGACCCAGTTGCCCAAGACTATGGACGGCTCGTTCGAGGCCGCATTCCCCGAGGTGGTAGAGTTCATCGACGCAAACTACCGCACCCGCGCCGACAAGGCGTCGCGCGCCATCGCAGGTCTGTCGATGGGCGGATTCCACTCTCTGCACATCTCGAAAGAGAACCCCGACATGTTCGACTACGTTGGGCTATTCTCGGCCGCCATCATGCCGCGCGACGACGCCAAATCGCCCGTCTATGAGAATTTCGACGCTAAGCTGAAGACGCAGTTCGACCGCAAGCCGGCGCTCTACTGGATCGCTATCGGCAACAAGGACTTCCTCTACGACGCCAACACCCAGTACCGCAAGATGCTCGACAGCAATGGTTACCCTTACGAGTATTACGAGAGCGGCGACGGCCATATCTGGAAAAACTGGCGCATCTACCTCACCGAGTTCGCGCCCAAGCTCTTCAGAAAATGACATCAGGACTGCGCAAGGCCGCCATACTTACGCTGACCGTCGGCACCTTCTTCGGTGCCTCGGCGGCAAAGGCTCCCCGTCTGAAGGCCGACGGGTCGAACATCGACAAGGTGATAGCAGCCATGACACTCCCTGAGAAAGCAAGCCTGCTCGTGGGCACCGGCATGGACGGCCTCACCGACGCCGACTTCATCGGCGTGGCCGACAAACTCGTGCCCGGTGCCGCAGGCACCACGCGCGGCATTCCGCGCCTCGGCATTCCCGCCGTGGTGCTGGCTGACGGCCCCGCCGGAGTGCGCATCAGCCCCACCCGCGAGGGCGAGAAGGGTACATTCTACTGCACCCACTTCCCCATCGGAACCCTGCTGTCGTCGACCTGGAACACGGCGCTCATCAGCGAGGTGGGCGACGCCATCGGCAACGAGGCCCTCGAATACGGCTGTGACGTACTGCTGGCTCCGGCACTGAACATACACCGCCACCCGCTGTGCGGCCGCAACTTCGAGTATTACTCTGAAGACCCGGTGCTGGCCGGCAAAATCGCCGCCGCCTACATAAACGGCGTGCAGGGCAACGGCGTGGGCACCTCGATCAAACATTTCGCCGTAAACAACCAGGAGACCAACCGCCTGGCCAACAACGCCGTGCTCTCTGACCGCGCCCTCAGGG
This sequence comes from uncultured Porphyromonadaceae bacterium, assembly GCA_938027385.1. Taxonomy (GTDB): domain Bacteria; phylum Bacteroidota; class Bacteroidia; order Bacteroidales; family Muribaculaceae; genus UBA7173. The sequence continues at coordinate 5,227 of CALJBF010000070.1, forward strand.
AAATTTACCTCAAAGGGTTCGAGATCGCCATAAAGGAGTCGGCCCCGATGACCGTGATGTCGTCATACAACCTGATAAACGGCACACCGGCCTCGGAGAACACCTCCCTGCTGAGCACCGTGCTCCGCGACGAATGGGGCTACAAAGGGATGGTGATGACCGACTGGGGCGGCGGCACTGACGCCGCGGCACAGATGGTGGCCGGCAACGACATGCTGCAGCCCGGCAAGAAGACACAGATCGACCGCATCATCGAAGGTGTCACCACCGGTCTGATTCCGCAGGAGACACTTGACCGCAACGTGCGCCGCGTGCTGGAGATGGTGCTCGCCACCCCGCGTGCCAAAGGCTATGTGGCATCGAACAGGCCCGACCTTGAGAAACACGCCGCCGTAACGCGCCAGTCGGCCACCGAGGGGATGGTGCTTCTCAAAAACGACAACGCCGCCCTGCCGATGCGCGCAGGCGCAGGCAACGTGGCACTCTTCGGCCGCACGTCATACGACTTCATCGCCGGCGGCACAGGCTCGGGCAATGTGAACCGTGCCTATACCGTAAGCCTGCTCGACGGCCTCAAGAACGCCGGCCTCGGCATCTCGGCCCCCGTGGCCGATTTCTACAATGGATTCCTGGCCGACTGCCGCAAGGCATCAGCGGCCAGGAAGAAAACCATGCTCGAGAATTTCCTGGGCGACCCGCTGCCCGACGAACCGGTACTCGACAGCCTCATGATTGCCCGCGCGGCCGACACAGCCGACATGGCCGTGATCACACTGGGGCGCCTTTCGGGCGAATGTCTCGACCGCTCTTCGGCCGACTTCAACCTCTCGGCCAACGAACGCCGCCTCATATCCGACGTCTGCGACATCTTCCACGCCAAAGGGAAGAAAGCCGTGGTGATACTCAACATCGGCGGCGTCATCGAGACCGCCTCGTGGAAGGATATGCCCGACGCCATCCTCTGCGCATGGCAGGGGGGCCAGGAGGGTGGCAACTCAGTGGCCGACATCCTCACCGGCAACGCCAACCCCTCGGGCAAGCTCCCCATGACATTCCCCATGAAACATACCGACCATCCGTCGACGCTCAACTTCCCCGTCGACCTCATCGACCGTGACCTGTTTCTGCTGAAAAACAACATCATGGGCACCGGCATCATCGACACCGGCATCAAGGATGTGGGCGAAACCCGTTACGCCGAAGACCTCATGGTCGGTTACCGCTACTTCGACACCCGCGATGTAAAGGTATCGTACCCCTTCGGCTACGGTCTGAGCTACACCACATTCGCCCTGAGCGAACCCTCAGTAAAGGTCGACGGTGACACCGTCGAGATCTCGGTCAACGTCACCAACACCGGCTCAGTCGCCGGCAAAGAGGTTGTGCAGATATATGTCGCCGCCCCCGAAACCGGCGCCGACCGTCCGGCCCGCGAACTCAAAGCCTTCGCCAAGACCGGCATGCTCGCGCCGGGCGAGAAAACCACTCTCACCATGACGACCGACCGCTATTCGCTGGCCCGTTTCAACGAGGGCGCCAACCTCTGGGAACTCCCGGGAGGTGAATACACCTTCCAGATCGGCACCTCGCTCGCCGACCTCCCCCACCGCCTCACCGCCACAGTGGCCCCTGCCACCTACCCCGTCCTCGCCGACTTCGCCAAGTAACCCTTCCCCCTCCATCCCCCACGACCGGTTGCCGCTTCCCCGCGGCAACCGGTCATGTTTTCTCCCCCATCCTTTTTATCTCGATGCTATATCGCGGAATACATGACATAAAAAAAGTCTCCACGGAAGTACGCGGAGACAATAGGTTTCTAACCTGCGGCATATAGCCTTATTGTGATAAGATATAGAAATTTCTGCAAATATATCCATCATATTCCAGTTTTGCAAATATTATTTCTTATTTTTGCAAAGAATCAACACAGTCATCAAAAGCACACCCGGAAACACTGCTTGATGTGACTCCAAATTCATACGCATCACACTAATATCATGTCTGCCATGTCAGAAAAAACCTTAGGACTCGATCTCGGCACCAACTCGATAGGCTGGGCCATTGTGGAACGTAATGTCGAAACCAACGACAGGAAATTGCTCCATTATGGATCTCACATTTTCCAGGAGGGTGTGGCACGCGAGAAGAATGTAGAAAAACCTGCCGTGCAGGACCGTACCAATGCACGTGCCCTGAGGCGTCATTATGCGCGTCGCAGACTCCATAAAATCGAGCTACTAAAGGTATTGACGGCTCATGGATTCTGTCCGGCACTCACTGACGAAGAACTTGAGAACTGGCGGCGTCACAAACGCTATCCCGTCAACCCGGAGTTCATGGAATGGCAGCGTACCGACGATAATACAGACAAGAATCCATATCACGCCCGGCATGACGCTCTTACGCGCCGCCTGGATCTTTCACAGGTAGCAGACCGCTATCTGCTCGGGAGGGCGCTGTATCATCTGGCACAGCGGCGTGGTTTCCTCAGTAACCGCAAAGATCTCTCAAAAGAATCAGAAGGCGAGGTGAAGAAGGGAATCGATGCTCTGTCGGCTGAAATCGACGAGGCCTCCATGCGGTTCCCGGGCGAGTATTTTTACCGCCTGTATCAAAACGGAGAAAAGATACGTGACCGCTATCAGCACCGCATCACCCACGTCGAAAACGAGTTTTATGCCATCTGTGAGCGACAGGGCCTCGCGGAAGATACCGTAAAGGCTCTGCATCGCGCCATATTTTTTCAGCGCCCGCTCAAATCACAGAAAGGCGCCGTGGGGCACTGCACTTTCGAGCCAAAACGGCAACGGTGTCCGCTGTCGCATCCGGAATATGAGGAATTCAGGATGCTGCAGTTTCTCAACAATGTTAAAATACAATGGCCTGGCACTGAGTCATTCCGTCCGTTACTCGATTCCGAGAAACAGCTGGTATATCCGCTGTTTTTCCGGAAATCAGTGATAGGGAAAGCCTCGTTCGACTTTGAGGATATCGCGAAGAAAATCGCCGGCCGCGGCAATTACACATTCCGTGACGGCGACAGCAATCTGGTGCGGTTCAATATCAGGATGGCACAGAGTGTGCCCGCATGCCCGATCACGGCCGGTCTGAAAACGGTCTTTGGCGAAAATCCGGCCACGGCTATGCGTGACCGTTATACACACGCCGAGGGAAAATCAGACCGCGACATCATCAGCGACGTATGGCACGTGCTCGCCACTTTCGACTCTGACGACAAGCTCATGGAATGGGGAAAATCCAACCTCGCGCTCGATGATGAGGGGGCAAAAGAGTTTGCCACCATACGGGTCCCGCAGGGATATGCGTCACTGAGTCTGAAAGCAATCCGTAAGATTGTGCCCTTCATGCGGCGTGGACTGCGTTACGATGAAGCGGCCTTTATCGCCAATATTCCGGCTGTGCTCTCACGGTGGAATGACAGGAACGAAAACGAACGCCAGAGAATCTTCGACGAGGCCTGCGCCGTAATAACGGAACATGACAGCGCCATCGACGGCTTGACCAAGCAAAGCGCATTGCGACTGTATCTTGAAGACATCCCCGATGTGAGGTTTGACAGGCTCGGCAAGCTCTATCACCCGTCGCAGATAGAACAATATCCTGATGCCACCGTAAACAGCAACGGTGAGCTGCGCCTCGGGAGTCCACGCGTATCGGCAATCCGCAATCCGATGGCCATGCGGGCGCTGTTCCGCCTGCGCGACCTGATAAACACCCTTCTGCGTGAAAAGAAAATAGACCGCGCCACCCGGATAAATATCGAGTTCTCGCGAATGCTCAACGACGCAAACATGCGCAAGGCCATAGAACGTTCACAGCGTGACAGGGATGCCCTGCACAAGAAATATGCCGAAGAGATCCGCCAGCTTTACCGCGAGGCGACCGACCGTGACATAGAGCCGTCGGCAACCGACATACTGAAATACACACTGTGGACAGAGCAGAATCACCGGTGTCTTTACACCGGTAAACAGATCGGTATCACCGATTTTCTCGGTGACATGCTGCGCTACGACATAGAACACACCATAGCGCGGTCGCTCGGAGGCGATAATTCGCAGGCCAACAAAACACTTTGCGACCTCTCTTACAACCGCACCGTCAAACGTGACATTCTGCCGGCCAACCTGCCTGACAGCGAAGTGATACTGGAGAATGTGCGGCACGCCGGGTGGATAGACCGCGTAAACTCGCTTGCCGAGCAGGTTTCACGTCTGCGGGTATCAGGGTATATGACCAAGGAAACACGCGACGCCATCATTCAGAAACGCAACTATCTGAAACTTCAGCTCGATTACTGGCGCAATAAGGTTGAGCGTTTCACGATGACCGAGGTTCCCTCAGGGTTCACAAACCGTCAGGGAGTGGACATCGGCATAATCGGCAAATATGCGAAACTCTTCCTTGAGTCACTGTTCAAGAGCGAGAACCGTCAGGTATTTACGGTCAAGGGGGCGACGACCGCCGAATTCCGGGTGATGTGGGGCCTGCAGGATGAATACACCCGCAAAGAGCGTGTGAATCACTGCCATCACGCCATTGATGCCATAGTGATAGCTTGCATCGGCCGCAATGAATATCACAAATGGGCCGAATACAACCGTGCGCTCGACCGTCATGAATTTGAGGGCACACCCCGGCCCCGGTTCGATATGCCATGGTCCACGTTTGCCGCAGATGTCAAGCGTATATCAGACACACTACTTGTGGCGCATCACACCGATGACCGGCGACTGAAAGAATCGCGCAAATGTCTTCGCAAACGCGGCCGCATAGTGCGTAATGCCGACAATGAGAAGATCTACCAGCAGGGAGATACCGCTCGCGCACGTCTGCATCAGGAAACATTTTACGGCGCCATCGAACGTGATGGAGCTGTAAAATACGTTATCCGCAAACCTTTGGCGGCGCTTGACGAGAAAGACATCGACAAGATTGTTGACCCGGCCGTCAGGGAAACCGTGCAGAATGCTGTCAGCGAACGCGGGTTCAAGAATCTGTGCAGTGAACCGGTGTATATGAACCTCGAAAAGGGTGTCGTCATCAAAAAAGTGAGGATATACGCACCGTCGGTAACTCAGCCCATCCACCTGAAACCGCACCGCGATCTGTCAGACAAACCGTATAAACGTGACTACCATGTAGCCAACGACTCTAACTACTGCGTAGGGCTGTACGAGGGCGTTAACGACCGCGGAAAAACCGTGCGCTCATACCTGCTTATAAGCAATCTTGAGGCAGTAAGACTCAAAAAGTCGGGGCAGGACATTCTGCCGCTTTCAGACGACAACGGGTTGCCGTTGCGCCATACCTTGAAACCCGGGCAAATGGTTCTTCTTTACGAAAATTCTCCCCAGGAGATTTACAACGCCTCAAAAGAGGAGCTGGCAAAGCGACTGTATGAATTAAAAGGATTGTCTGCATTACGGGTCGGCAAAAATTCCTATTGCACGATTACGATGCGCCATCATCAGGAAGCCAGACCGGCCTCAGACCTCAAATATAAAAATGGGAAATGGAAATCCGGAGAAACCTTTAGACCAGGCATCGCCATGCTCAACACCCAGTTCAGTGCATTGGTTGAGGGTGAGGATTTCCGAATCTCATCAACGGGTGACATCCATTTCCTGCATCGGTAATGCTGAAACGCACAATCATCATCACCACGCCCTGCAAACTCGGCATCCGTAACGCACAGCTGTTGATCGAGAACGAGGCCGGAACAGTTTCGACTGTTCCGGTGGAAGATCTCGGGAATGTCATTATTGAAAATCAGCAGGCACATATCACCCTACCGGCCATGAACGCGCTGATAGGGCAGAATGTCTGCGTAACCATCTGTGACAGAAAATCCATGCCGTCTGGAATGCTCTTTCCCATTGAAGGAAACTCTCTGCAGGGCGAGCGGTACCGGCTGCAGGTCGAGGCTCCGCTACCGGTAAAGAAATCATTATGGAAACAGATTATTGAATCAAAAATCAGGAATCAGTCAATCCTGCTTGACAAGGCAGGGCTTGACAGCGGGCAGCTTAAGCCATATTACCGCAATGTAAAAAGCGGTGATTCCGATAACCGTGAAGGGGTAGCGGCCTCATTTTACTGGAAAGAGCTGTTCGGACATGAATTCCTGAGAGACCGCAACGGCTCCGCGCCGAATAATCTGCTTAACTATGGCTATGCCATATTACGTGCCGCAACCGCACGGGCTATAGTCAGTACGGGGTTATTGCCCTCGCTGGGCATACATCATAAAAGCCGGTATAATGCCTTTCCTTTGGCCGATGACCTTATGGAACCGTTTCGCCCGTGGGTCGATGAGATTGTGCTGTCGCTCATACGGGAATCATGTCATGACCTGACTCGTGATGCAAAAAACAGACTTGTCAATGTGGTGTATGCCGATGCCTGCGTTGACGGGCGCCGTCATCCGCTGTCGATAGCCCTGACTTTACTGTGCGCCTCTGTGGTTGCAGTCATGAGCGGAGAACAGACAAAGCTGAGAACTCCGGAATTAATCTGAATCCCTCAACCATGAGTCACATCGTACTCAACTCATACCGCATCATGTGGCTTATTGTATTTTTCGACCTGCCCGTTCAGACCAAGATTCAACGCAAACAGGCCGCTCGGTTCCGTAAGTCACTCGAGACTTTCGGATTCACGATGCTGCAGTATTCGGTATACATGCGGCATTGTCCGTCAAAAGAGAGTCTGGCGGCTCAGGTAAAAAGGATAAAACTGACAGTTCCACCTGCCGGTAAAATATCAATACTCAAAATAACCGACAAACAATACAGCGACATCATCAATTATTCCGGCAAAATGCGGGAATTACTTCCCGAAACACCTCGCCAACTGGAATTATTTTAATATCTTTGCTAAAAATTTCTATAAGCCAACTGCCACTTCCTTGAAAGGGTCAGCGCCTTTTTATCGTTCTCACGCAACCTACCACACTGCCATTAATCCCAATAGCTCATCAAGGTTGTGGTTTGATATAGAAATTACTACATTTACAACCAGATGGCGTTTATTCTGACACGCTAAGCGTTGTGGTTTGATATAGAAATTACTACATTTACAACCAATCGACAATCTCATAACGCAG
>CALJBF010000071.1 GCA_938027385.1 uncultured Porphyromonadaceae bacterium
GCGAGGGGTAGTCGTTGGTCGTGGGCTTGGCACCGATCTGCATGTTGTTGCCGTAGGCGCCGATGTAGAGGCCGGTGACGTCGATGGCCACCTCCTGGCCGAACTTGTAATACTGGTAGAGTTTCGAGATGTTCACCGAGAATGCCATGCCGGCGCTCTCGTCCTCGATCATCAGGGTCTTGAAGATGTTGCCGGTCTCGTCGTCAGAGACAACTCGTCCGCGCACGATGTAGTGCTCGCCATCGGCGTTCGTGCCGATTTCGGTGGCGTAGTTCGAGGTCGACGCGTCGTAGAACGCCTCTTTGAGTTCAAGCAGGGTGATGTTGGCCTCGATCTGCTCTTCGGGTATCTGCTCGGGCACGGGCGGGCGCTGCCAGTCGTCGTCGCAGGCGCTGAAAGCGGTGGCGCCCATAAGGGCCAGGCCGATATATAATAAAGTCTTTTTCATCTTGTTTTTACCGTTTGGTGTGTGAAACTCTTGCTGTGGTCAGAAACGCACGCCCACGTTGAAATATACCTTGATGCCCTGTGCATACTGGTATTTTGCGGGATAGGCATTGACATTGTATTTCTTTGTGTCGACGCGGGGATTCTCGTAGGCGTTGGTGATCAGGTTGCGGTTGTTGAGGATGTTCGACACCGAGAGGTTGAAGTTGAGGCTCACCTTGCGGTTCACGTACACCAGCTTGCCGATCGAGGCGTTGAGTACCCAGTTGTTGGCAAGTTTCTCCTGGTTCGACCAGGCGTTGATGATCTCCTCGGCCTCTTCTACGGTGTTTGCCACAGTCCAGATTTCGGGGAATTCCTCGTGGTGAGGATAGGCGAGCTGCACGTAGTAGTCGGCCAGCCACGATGCGTTCACGTTGAAGAACCAGCGTTTGGGCGCGGCCCAGTCGAGACCGATGTTGAACGCGGTCTGGGGCGTCGAGGCGCAGTAGTAGTTCTTCAGGTAAACGCGGCGCTCGATGGGTTCGGAGAGCGAGTTCTCGGCCATGCGCATGCCCATGGGGTTGTTCTTGTACTGGTAGCGCGAGTATGTGCCGGCGAACGATGCCGTGAGCGAGGGCACGATGGTGTAGGCCATGCCCAGCTCGATACCCTTGTACTGGCGGTGCACGCCGGTGAGGGCGAAGTTGAAGAAGGTGTTCTGGATCTCGTCATAGAAACCGGTGCGCTCGATGGCGTTGGTCACGTTGGTGAAGAAACCGGTGATGCGTCCGCGGAAACGGCGGTAGTTCCAGGTGTACGATGCGTCGGCCGAGAATACGCGGGCCGATGCGAGGTTACCCACGGTTGTGTCCTTGATGCGCGGCGAGATGAAAGCGTCCTTGATCAGCGGGGCCTCGGTGCCGTACTGGGCGTGGATGGTGAAGAGGTTGCGGCCGTCGAGCTTGTATGTGGCGCCTACCTTCACGGCGTAGTCGTCGAAACGGTATGTGCCTGATTTGCCGAGCGAGTTCTGGGGCGCGCGGCCGTTCTGCATGTGGCCGAAACGGTAGAACTGCTCATAAGAAACCTTGGCGCCGTAGTTGACGTCCCAGTGTGCCGAAGTGAACTGGTTCTGGATGAACGCCGTGGCCTTGAGGGCGTGGATGTTATAGTCATAGCCGAAACGTTCGCCCTGGCGCACGCGGCGGTTGGGGTTCTGCAGGTCGTTCTGCATGAGGTCGGCTGTGGCGGCGGGGTTGGTGACGTCGCGCTCCGAATAGGGGTCCACGTCAAGCCAGTAGAGGCCGCCCATGAGGTCGCGCACGGTCATGTAGTCGGCCGATTTGGTGTAGTTGAACGATACGCCGGCCTGGAGGCTGAGGTTGTCGTTGAGGCGGCGGAACAGCGATGAGTTGGCGATGAAGTTGAACTGGTTCGAGTGCTCCATCTGCTGCATGTAGGTGGCGCCTCTCTGTTCCTCTACAGGCTTGCCGATGTTCTCGTAATTGTTAAGGGCGTTGACCTGGTAGAAGTAGTCCCAGTTCATCTGGCGGATGTTGTTTGTGTTGTTGCGCCACAGGTCGGTATAATACTCGGCCATGCCGGGGACTTCCTGGTTCATCTCCCAGTAAGAGGGGAGGTTGCGGTAGTAGTCGGGCTTGGGGTCGTTGGCCTTGAAGTAGTTCACGCGTGTGCGGGCGAAGTTCACCCAGCGGAATGCCACGCCGGTGTTGAGCTGGGTCTTGTCGTCGCGGTAGATCCAGTTGAGCATGGCGGTGGGGTCGAATTTCTCGCGGATGTTGTCAGAGCGTTTCTTGCCCGACTGCCAGCCCCATGAGGGGTTGTAGAGGTTCGAGCCGGCCAGGTCGTAGGCCTCCTGCACGGTGGCGCGGGCGTTGGCGTATTGCATGGGGGCACCCCAGGTGGTGAGTGTGAGCGAGTTGTGGTCGTCAAGCACTTTCTCTACCGAGAGGAAGTAGCCGCCGGCGTTGTAGAAAGTACCGTCAACCACGCCCTCGTCAGAGTAGCGGCCGATAGCGCTGACCGTAACGGCGAAACCGTTGCTCATCAGGCCGGTAGAGTATGTGGCCATAGCACGCAGGTAGTAGTTGGCGTTGGTATAGCTCATGGTGCCGTTGAAACCGGGCGCATAACCTTCGGTGATGGTAGAGATGTTCTGCGAGCCACCTATGGCGCC
>CALJBF010000072.1 GCA_938027385.1 uncultured Porphyromonadaceae bacterium
AACTCTTGGGGCGGTCGCTACATGTAGCGACCCTACAATGAATGGTGCGACATAAAACACGCACCTGTCGTTTCTTATGAATTTTTATTGAATATCCGGGAGCATCAGTCGAAGACGTTCTCGATAGACTCTTCAGGCTGGGCGGTGTCACTGTCGCCGGTGTATTCATAGAACTCCTTGTCGCAGAGGTGCGAGAAATCGGCGCCGAAGGTTGCCGACTGCGAGTACGGCAGTGAATTGTCGTTGTAGACCTTGCGCAGATAGCGGCCAACGATAGGGAGCGCGGCGGCCGAACCCTGGCCTTGTGCGCCGCGCGCGAAGTGGATGAACCGCTCGTCGCCGCCTACCCAGGCGCCACATACCAGATCGGGGGTGAACCCCATGAACCAGGCATCGGAGTTCGAGTTGGTAGTACCGGTCTTGCCACCCATCTCCACGTTAATGCCGTATGAGCGTATGCGCGAGCCGGTACCGGCGTTGACAACGTTCATGAGCATCGACAGAATCTTGGCGTAGGCCTTCTCGGAAATGACCTCGGTGTGCTTTGAGTTGAACTCGGAGATAACGTTGCCGTTGGCATCGCATATCGAGGTGACATAGAGCGGTTCGGCACGCATGCCGTTGTTGGCGTAGGCGGTGTAGGCACCCACCATCTCGCGCACTGACACCTCGGCGGCGCCGAGAGCCACCGCCATCACCGGGTCGATATGGTTGGTTATGCCGAAATTGTGCATGGTGCGCACCAGCGTGGCGGGCGACAGCGCCTCCATCAGACGTGCCGAAATCCAGTTGTTCGAGTATGTGAGGGCCCAGCGGAGGTCGACCATCTCACCGATGCGCGCGCTGCCCGAGTTTCGGGGCATCCATTTGCGGCCGCTCTCGTCGATAATCACCGGTTGCGAGTTCAGGAACTGGTCGCAGGGGGTGTACCCCTCTTCCATGGCGTATGTGTATAGGAAAGGCTTGACGGTCGAACCGATCTGACGGCGCCCGGTCGATACCATGTCATACTGGAAGAAATTGTAGTCGGGACCGCCCACGTATGCCTTGACGTATCCGTTGCGCGGATCCATCGACATGAAACCGGTGCGGAGGATTGATTTCTGATAGAGCAATGAGTCACGCGGTGTCATCACGGTATCCACAGGGCCGTGGTACGAGAACACCTGCATCTCGCGTTTCTGATTGAACGAGTCGCGGATCTGCGCGTCAGAGTAACCGGCCTTGTGCATCGTGCGCCAGCGGTCGGTCTGTTTCATGGCGTTGAGAATCAGTCCCTGTGCCGTGGCGCGGCCCAGTTCGTCGGGGTTGTTGGTATAGGGGGCGTTGGGCTGCCCCTTCTTCTCGCGGAAAAACTGCTGCTGAAGGCTCGACATGTGCTCTTTCACCGCCTCTTCGGCATAATTCTGCATACGCGAGTCGATGGTGGTGTAAATCTTCAGACCGTCGGTGTAGATGTCGTATTTCGAGCCGTCGGGCTTGGGATTCTTCTCGATCCAGCCGAAAAGCGGATTCTCCTCCCATGCGATTGAATCGTCGACGAACTTCTGCTTTTCCCAGCCGCGGTACTCTGAGCGCACCGGTTTCTTAGCCGTGAGCACGCGGCGCAGTTCCTCGCGGAAATATGGCGCGAGGCCATCCTTGTGGTCAACGCGATGGAAACGCAGTGTCAGCGGCAGTTCCTTGAGCGAATCAGCCTCGGCACGGGTGAGCATCCCCTGTTTCACCATCTGGTCGAACACGGTGTTGCGGCGCTGACGGGTGCGCTCGTTGTGGCGCACGGGGTTGTAATAGGCCGGATTCTTCACCATTCCCACAAGCGTGGCGGCCTCCTCGATAGTGAGGTCTTTGGGCAGTTTGCCGAAATATACCATCGCGGCCGACTTGATACCCACGGCGTTGTAGAGAAAGTCGAACTGGTTGAGATACATTTTCAGTATCTCGTCTTTAGAATAATAGCGTTCGAGTTTCACGGCTATCATCCACTCGATGGGTTTCTGCAGGGCGCGGTCGAGCAGATTCGACGTCTGCGGCGAATACAGCTGTTTGGCAAGCTGTTGCGTTATGGTCGAGCCGCCGCCGGCGTTTTTCTGGCGCAGCAGCAGGGTCTTCACGAACACACGCATGAACGCGCGCATGTCGATGCCCGAATGGTCCTCGAACCGCGAGTCCTCGGTGGCGATGAGGGCGTCGACCACATGCTGCGAGATCTCGGAATAATCGGCATACACGCGGTTGCCCGAGTTGCGGTAATAGCGCCCCATCTCCTCGCCGTCGGCGGTATAAATCACCGTGGCGAACTTGTCGTTGGGGTTCTTGAGTTCCTCGACCGGGGGCATGTAGCCGATCCAGCCGTTGTATATCAGAATGAAAAGCAACACCACGGCTGCGACGCCGATGGCGAATATGCGCCACATCCAGCCTATGATGCGGCGGGTGCGCTCCTCTTTATTGCGTGGTTTGGTGTCAGATGTCGTCATAAGGTCGGTCACCGCAGTGGCGAACGGTGGTTTTTCGGGCGTCACTGCACTGCGTTTCAAACGGCAAAGTTACAAAAACTCCATGAGCCCCCTCCCATCTTTAATAATATTTTTCGCCGCGCTTGCGGCATTTATATGATTTTAGGTAAATTTGCAATGGGAACAGCCGCACAGCGCGGTTCCCATCCAAAAGTTCACCGCACACACCATGCCACACAACCACCGCATACCCGACGCCGACACAAGGCAGTTGCCCTCGTTCTCGCTGATGCAGGCCGTAAAACGCCGGTTCTTTGCCATGCGCAACGGCGACCTGGCCACACAGATGACTGCCGGCGGAATAGGCTACAAAATAAATTTCGGACTCAATCTGCCGCAGATCAGCGACATATCCGCCGCCCTCCGCGACGGCACACTTGACGGCGCAGACCACCGGCCTGACGCTGCGGAACTCGCGCAGACCGCACGGCTGTTATGGGCGAACACCACAACCCGCGAAAGCCTGCTGCTGGCGCCAATGCTAATCGACCCCGACACACTCACTGTCGCAGAGGCCACGGCCATGCTTGCGGCGTGCCCCACGACCGAGGTTGCCGACGTGCTCTGCCTGAAACTGCTGAAACGCCACCCCGACGCCGAGGCTATCGCCACCGGCCTTTACGGCCGCGCTGACGCCGGCACACTCGGCCGCTACGGTGCGTTGCGCCTGATAATGAACCTGCTGGCAATGAACCGGTGCAATCTTGCCACCGCCCGGAAGATGGCCGAGGCCGAGACCGCGCGTAACGAAACCCTCACCCGCCGCCTCGCACGCCAGATTCTCGACGAAGTGGAATTCCTCTCGGAACCCGACTGATAGGGCGACATAAATATCGTTATAACAAGGATGATTACCCGCGGTATTCGAGGCGATAGACGTGGGTGGTGGCGGGGCCGACAGTGAAATGGCGCGAAGAGCGCAGGCCGGCGGCCCACAGAATCGTGTCGCCGACGGCAAGCACGCGCGCGCGCTGTTTGTCGGCAAGCGAAAGGTGCGCGTCGCGGTAGATGTCGCTGAGCAGGCGGCTGCCTTTCATTCCGAACGGGGCGATGCGGTCACCGGTGCGAGGGCTGCGCCATACCAGCAGCACATCGGCCACCGACGCATCAAGCCACAGCACACCGGCATCTGCCGAAGGGTGAAATTCACTGACAGGCAACAATCTGACAATCAAGCTTTCAGGATAGTTATCAGAATCAGCAAGGCAGAAACAGATTTCAGTTACATCAACTTCCTCGGTTTCATATGGTTTCAGCCGACCCCGGTCAAGGAGCCACATCGAGCCGAGCTGATTACGGAACAGCCGTCCGCTCGCTCCCGCGCGAACCGCACGGGCTATCTGCGCCACAACATCACCGTCAAATCTTTCAAGCAGACGATAAAGCAACGCCTCGCCGGCATCGCAGTAATCCAGAGCCTCGGCAACAAGATATTCGTCACCGTCGAGGAAACGGGGTCTGAGACCGGCGACAAGTTCCGAGAGCAAGAGGCTGTCGGCCTGCAGGTTGCCGATTGTAGTGTCTATCCGGTGCAAGGCGCCGGGAAACAGTTGCTCGATTCCGGGCAGGAGGCGGTTGCGCACGCGGTTGCGGCGGTAATCGTCAGAGGCGTTGGTCGAATCATCGACCCACGAAAGTCCACGGCGCCGCAGATAGGTTTCAATGTCGTGGCGGCTCACCCCCAGCAGAGGACGCACGAAAATGCCCCGCGATTCGGCAATGCCCGAAAGGCCGCGCAGACCTGTGCCACGCAAAAGATTAAGGAAAAATGTCTCGCGGCTATCCTCGACATGATGACCGATGGCCACGCACGACAGCCCCAGCTCACGCGCACGGCTCTCGAACCACTCATAACGCAACGAGCGGCAGGCCATCTCGACCGATTCGCCTGTCTCCCGGCGCCGCGCGGCCACATCGAACCGTACCTCATGGAACCCACACCCCAAAGCGCGGGCCATATCGGCGGCAAACCGGGCGTCGCGATCGCTCTCGGCACCGCGCAGACCGAAATGGCAGTGCAGGGCCACGCAGTCATAACCGGCATCGCGCACGGCGGCAAGCAGGGCCATCGAGTCGGCACCACCGCTCAGGGCCACGCCGATGCGGGCCTGCGGAGGCCTCAGGCCATGACGTTCAAGCACACCTGCCACAATGGCCGGCAGAGACAACTGCGAATCTGATTTCATGCGATTGGGTCTATGTGATGAATAACAGAGGGGAGAGTGGCAGACGGGATGGTGCCGAACCCGATAAATTGCAGGGACATGCCTTTGGCATGTTAGGTTATATTTTTGGCAATCCGCCAAACATCGCAAAGCGATGTCTCTACAAATTAGGCGAAAGCCGAGTTGTGCAACACCCTCCGCGCCCCCATAAATCAGTAATGCCACGCAATCAGTAACCGGTCGCTACATGTAGCGACCCTACAATAAAATGCTTCCTGAACAGAACTGACATATACTGCCATTTACGGTCAGGGATTCAGCTGATTGGGGTCGAAAAAGTCCATGATCTGGCGCGAGTGTTCGAGCAGAAGGGCGCCCGGGCCGTCGGGATCCTGCTGGGCGGATGCCTCGTAGGCCGATATGGCCCCGGCACGGTCGCCGGTTTTCCATAGGAGCTTTCCTTTTTCGGCCAAAGCGGCTGCAAGTAACGCCTCGCCACGCGAATCCTGATTCATCGCAAAGGTCAGCTCGTCGATGACCGGCTGCAATTTACTTAGCGCAATCTCCGGACTATTCTCTTCCGTGATTTGTTTAAGATTTTGAAGTGTAATCATTTTTAACTACTTTTGAGGTGGTGAAACAACGGGAACAACGCATGGCGACTGTACCCCGCGTCACCAACCGTCCCACAAATATAACAATTTATTTGACGACAATATGCGCATCATCATAAGACTTTTTTGCCTGGCGGCATTGCTGACCGGTTTCACGGCGTTCGGAGCGGACCCGACAGCCACATCTTACACATCGGCCCAGTGCGCGGGCACACATATCCCCTACCCCGCACCCGAGGGGGCGACGGCCGCGCCCGACACGCTCACGGCGGTGTTCGTGAACCATGTGGGACGCCACGGTGCGCGTTTCCCGTCATCGGCCTCAAACACCCGTGAGCTGCTGAAGGCTCTGCACGAGGCTGATTCGGCAAAGACAATCACCCCCGCAGGGCGTCGGCTTATGGAACTGGCCGGATATGTGGCCGAGCGGTGCCACAACCGCTGGGGCGCGCTTGACTCGCTGGGCATGGCCGAACAGCGCGGCATAGCCTCGCGCATGTTCCGCGCTTACCCGCGGCTGTTTGACGGCGGCAATGTAATGGCAATCAGCTCTTACGCCCCGCGGTGCGTGATGTCGATGTTCGAGTTCTGCCATCAACTCGACCGTCTGAACAACCATGTGGAGACTGTCACCACCTCAGGGCGGCAGAACTCGCAGCTGATGCGCCCGTTTGACCTCGACACCGAATATATCGACTGGCGCGAGTCGCGCGCCTGGGAAGAACCCTACCGCATGGAGTTCGAGACAACGGTACCGACGGCGCCCGCGCGCAAAATTGTGGGCGACCTCTACAAAGACTCGGGCCGCGAGCGCCGGCTGTCGATGACGATGTACAGTTTCCTGTCGTGCCTCCCCGCGATGGGAATGGCCAACGAGTTCGACCAATATTTCACCAACGCCGAGCTGAACGCGCTCTGGGCCGTCGACAACCTGCGCAGTTACCTGCGTTACAGCGCCTCAACCCTCTCCACCCTCCCCGCGGATCTGGCCGCCCCGCTGCTGCTCGACCTCATACAGACCACCGACGACGCCGTGCTCGGGCAGTCGGCCCAGACGGTGCGCCTGCGTTTCGGCCATGCCGAGACACTGATGCCGCTCTTCTCGCTGATGCGTCTGCGCGGTGCGTATTACATGACCAACTATTTCGATACCGTGGCCATGCACTGGCGCGATTTCGACATTGTGCCGATGGCCGCCAACCTGCAGATTATCCTCTATAAGTCGAAACGCGGCAACTTCTATGTGCGGTTCGACCTCAACGAGCACCCCATACCGCTGATGCCCAACTCAGACGACATCTACCTGCCGTGGGCCACGGCACGCCAATACCTCAACCGCTGCCTGCCACTGCACCTGCAGCTTTAACAAAAACCCGCGCCGGTTGTTGTTATTGTAAAAGACATTGTTAATTTTGAACAGTTACTTACAACCGACGATTATGAAAAAACTGTTGTTTATGCTGATTGCGCTCATCACGGGCGCAACCACCGCCATGGCCGACACATACACCATCAACCGCGATAAACTGCCCGAAAACGCGCAACAGTTCCTGACCGAACACTTCCCCAAGGCAAAAGTGGCTATGATAAAGGTCGACAGGCACCTGCTGAAAAAGACCGATTACGACGTAAAGCTCGTAGACGGCACCAAGATCGAGTTCTCAAACTCAGGCAAATGGACCTCTGTCAGCCGCAAGCAGGGGAAAGCCGTGCCCGACGGCATAGTGCCCAAAGCCATACGCAACTACGTTTCAAAGAACTACCCCGGCGAGACCATCACCGAAATCGAGAAG
Organism: uncultured Porphyromonadaceae bacterium; assembly: GCA_938027385.1. Classification (GTDB taxonomy): domain Bacteria; phylum Bacteroidota; class Bacteroidia; order Bacteroidales; family Muribaculaceae; genus UBA7173. The sequence continues at coordinate 7,092 of CALJBF010000072.1, forward strand.
AAATCTACCTGCTATGAAGTCGAACTCTCGGCCGGCGTGGAACTGCGGTTCTCGCTGCTCGGCTCGTTCCAGCGCGTCATCGGTATCGACGACTGACACGCCGCCTCACAATATCCCCACTCATAACCAGATCAAACCTCATAATCTGTTGAACCCACATAACCTGTTGGACCAATGAGAAAGACAATTCTGTTTATTACCGCCGCCATGCTCACCGCATGCGCTGCCACCGCCGCCACAAGCCGTGATGACAACACCCCCGCGAAAGACGGCGTTGAGAAAACTTACGAAAAAGTCAAGAAAGCTGTCAAGAAAGGTTATAAGGTAACCCGCGACGGCACAGTCAGCACCGCCGAAAAGGTGGCTGACGGCACCGTAAAGACATACGACAAGGTCGCTGACGGCACTGTGCAGACCTATGACAAGGTGGCCGAAAAGACAACCGATGTTTACGACAAAACCGCCGAAGGCACCGAAAAGGTGGGCGGCAAAGTAGCCGACGGCACTGTCGAAACCTACGACAAAGCCAAAGATGGCACAGTCGAAGTCTATGACAAGACCAAAGAGGGCACTGTCGAGGTCTATGACAAGACGAAAGATGGTACCGTAAAGACCGCCGAGAAAGTCGCCGACAAATCGGCCGACATCTACGACAAAACCAAGACCGGCACCACAAAGGTTGCGAAAAAAGTAGCCGACGGCACAGTCGAGACCTACGACAAAGCCAAGGAAGGCACCGAGAAAGTCGCCGACAAAGTAGCTGACAAGACCGTCGACATCTTCAACAAAATCAAAGAGAAACTCTGACATTCCGTCGCTTAAACAAGATTACGCCGTTGCGCACCAAATTGCACAACGGCGTAATCTTGTTTTGCCACGCACGAAATCTCATAGATGCCAACGCCCGGCTCAGCAGGGGTAGACATCTTAATGAGTCCTTTACGTCAGTCTATAGACATGAGGTCATACCTCTTCGAAATAGTCGGTATCGATTTTCTTGATTTCTTAAACGACACGGTTGGTCACGCCCACGTTGTGCTGTATCATCAGCTCGGCAAGACGGCGGCCGTTTATTTTGGCGATCTTCACGTTCGACGGGTTATAGTCATATGCCTCGCGTGTAAAATCAGAGGTGGTGATGAACACACCCTTTTTGCCGCTTTGGCCGGCAAGCGCGCCCACAAAGCTCTGCAACTCCTTGCGACCCACATTGTTGCCGGGTTGCCAGCGCTTTGCCTGGATGTGCACCTTGTCGAGGCCAAGTTTATCCTCGCCGATGATGCCGTCAATTCCCCCGTCGCCCGAACGTCCCGTAATTTTCCCGGCGCCATAGCCCATTTTCATCAGCAGATCCACCACCAGCCCCTCGAAGAAATGGGCACTCTGCAGCATCACCTTTTCAAGAAGATCGTCAACGAGGGTAGAGGTAATGTATTTGTAATTGTCGTCGATAATCTCCTCGGGCGTGCGCTGTGACGCAGGCGTATCGTCGGCATTCTCAGATATCGGCTCGTCGGCCCGGGCATTTCCCTTAACAAACTCGGCGAACGCCGGAAACCGCAACAGATCCTTTGCCGTCAGCGACTGCGGACCGGTTGCCAGAAACGCCGCCCCCTCCTGCGACAGCATGTACTTGCCGCGCGACACCACATCGAGCAGACCGGCCTTGCTGAGATAGAATTTAGCCCAGCCCACGCGGTTGCGTATCACCGTCTGCCGCTTGCTCTTCAACAGCTTGACACGCTCAGCCTCAGACAGCCCGAAGACATCACACATCTGCCGCGTGCACTCGGCAAGCGACATCGTCTGGTGCGTCAGCAACAGTTTCAGCAACGGCAACATACATTCCTCATAGGTCGGTATCATGGGCTCTTTCTTCTGCTTATGTTCTTCTTTCCTGCAAATATAACGTTTATACCTCTGAACCCAAAGCCTTTACCCCCGAAATCCCTCTAAAAAAAAATCAATAGGGTCAATCGAAGAGAAACATTTGTAGAGAGCCCTAGCCTTGCGCAGGTTCTTTTATCATACCCTTATCCATGCATAAGCGCCTCAGATCAAGTCTCATCAACAATTTCTTTGTTATCACCCTTTTTGCATCCATGAATATCAACGATTTCAATAACGATTGTATCTCATGACTGTTAATGGCAGCATATATATTCCGGGCATCGTCAGCTCCGTCAAAATCAAGCTGATAGCATGTATCATCAACCATAATCGGTTTCCCTTGGAATTGCGAGACCAGCACGAATCTGATGTTTTTGTACAACGATGATACCACTATCTTATAGGGCTTGAACGAATAGTCACCCACCCCGAATATGCTGAATTTGTCTTTCCCGTTATAGATGCTGCTTTTCCGATTGGAAAACGCAAATTCATGGCTTGTGAGATAAGAATACGCCAGCGGGTGGGTATGTTTTAGAGATGATGTATTCTCCCCGGTTCTGCGTTGTGGCACTATCAGGAATTTCTTGAAACAACCCTCGCTATAATTATTGATATCTGAACTCTTCAACAAGGGATAAATCAGATCCTCTTCTATATTTACAGATTCGCCCAGACCGTTCACATACGCGCCGCTTACCCTTGTAAGTTCAAGAACAGAGGCACAGTCATGCTTAATTCCTGAGCGCCAGACAAAATCGGAAACGCTATCATATCTCACAAAACTTCCATACATGTCAACATCCGATACAAAAGAATTGTCAACCCATCCATACTTTTTGACAAAAGTATTCGTATAAAAGTCCTTTATCTTACAGATAACGGCAGGATTACGGTTAAACCCGGCTGAAAAGCACGACGCGTCAACCGACACATTAAATTCCGACGACGCATCAATAAGATTCTGCTCAATATCCCCGATATTAAGAGGTTCGACATGTTGTTTCTCCATGACATTCCGTATCACGGAGTTTTTGAGAAGAAAAGAGATGCCCCCTTTATTAAGGTGCGACAGCTTAAGTAATCTCAGCGTGATATATTCACTTATATCAAAATTGCTTTTACCGGTAATGGCATCGATACCCCTCAATCCATATATATTTCTTTTCACCGGAACATTATCGGAATTCTGCTTTCCCTGACGGCTATTGGTTACCCATGGGGGGTTACCCATAATTGCAAGATTCAAATCGAGACACCTGCTCCTGTCTATTATTGCAGAGAAATCAAATTCAAAAAAATCAGCATTATATATGTGGATTTCAGGCCGTTTCCCGGTGCATGGCGCGTTGAGCGCATTCTGCAGCAGGTTGAATTTCAATTCAGAAACATACCGGCTGTTTATCTCTAACGCATGAATTTCTGAAACATCACGAAACACATCCAGCGCTGAAAACACAAATGCGCCGACCCCGCATGTCGGTTCTATTACAATATCAGGCTCGCCATGCCTTGAGAGATGATACTCGCATACTTTTTTCGCAAGAGCAAGTGGAGTCTGCCAGTCACCGTATGCGACCTTATCCTCACCGACAAGATGGCAGTCTCCATAATGCGCAGAAATAAAATCATCTTTCTCATCATCTGATGAAAAAAAATCAACTATGCCACTTATCTGTCTGATGATTAAATTGGCGTCCTGGCAGTTGACCTCCCGTATCCTGTCAATCAGTTCATTCATTTGAAAAACCGTACAATCTGCTCAATTCCATCAACATTGTCTGTCAAAGATACGATACGCCCATACTGGAGCCGCCATTGAAGTGCATTTGAAATCGTCAGATAACCGATTTGAGGGGGATTCCGCAATATCTCGCCTGACATCTCATATAATGAGACTTCATCGCCCGGAATATTATGATCAACCAGAAATGCGAAAACATCATCCTGATTACCATGATTTGAAATTATGTTCCGAATTCCGGTCGTTGTCTGGTAATCGGCAGTCCTGTATTTATCCACGAAACTGCAGGCCACAAAATCCAGCATTCCACTCTTGCTTTGCAGGTCATCGTGCTTGTCATATACAAAGACAATCAGGTTGTAACCCAATCCAAAAATTTTCTGCTTACTATCCTTGAACGGACAGCTTGATTGCGGCCGTCTTATAGACGTCACTTTTATGTCAGTATTGACTGAGGGTAAATCAAGTCCGCTTGCCGAATTACCTACCGACAGATCATAGTTCTCTTCAAGATGCTTTTGGAAAAGATGCTCGACATACGTACCAACAGCCTTCCCATCGGTAATTCCAAATAATTCCGGCTTGTACACACCGGAATTAAGCTTACAGAATATCTCAGCCTCCGTAATCAGAGTTTCTATCGTAAGTTTTTTCTTCATATAGCAAATTTAGCATTAATTATCGATACTTACAAACAAGAGACAGATACAAAGGAACAGGGAACGGAATGTTCCGTTCCCTGTCTCTGTACCCGGACCCGGGCTCGAACCGGGATGGATTGCTCCAACGGTGTTTGAGACCGTCGCGTCTACCGATTCCGCCATCCGGGCATTGTGGCGGTAACGGGTGCAAAGTTACATATTAATTTTCTAATCTGCAACCGGTATTTTCAACCGGCAGAATCCGGAGACCCTAAAGACCCTAAAGACCCTAAAGACCTTAAAGTCCTTAAAGTCCTTAAAGACCCTAAAGACCTTAGCGCTCCTATTGAATGGCCGGGGTCAGAAAGAGTAGGAAACGCCGAGCGAGGGGATGAGGGCGCGGGTCTTGTAGTCGGCGGTGAAGGTGCCGGTGAGGGGGAGGCGCGGCATCACGGCGGCGGGAATCTGTGCCTGGTCGAGCATGCCGTTATAGATGGGTGCAAGGAAATCGTCGTATTCGCCGGTGACACCCTTCTTGCCCGACGAGAACACATACATGAACGCCAGATCGATCGAAAGCCCCTTGACCGGGCGGAACGACAGACCGACGGCCGGCTCATATTTGGTCATGCCGGGGGTTTCGGGGTTGTAGTAGTTGTCGTTGACGGGCGAGAGGTCTACCATCAGGCCGGCACGCAGATCGAGGCGGTCGGTCGTGGCGAACTGGCCGCCGAGGTGGAATGTCCACGAGTTGTGATAGTCTTTGGTAAGGTGCTGGTCAAACTGGTGCTGGTTGGCGAACGTGATGTCGAGCTGACGGTATGTGCCCCAGCCGTTTAGCTGCGCGTCAAAGGCCAGCGTCAACCGGGGAATGGGCTTATAGGCTGCGCCGAAGGTGAACACGTAGGGCGCGGGCATCGAGGCGTCGAAGTTGGTTGAGTTGAGGTTGTCGAGGGTCTGGCCCAGAATCTGCCGTGCCTGCTCGTCGGCATACGACACCGAGGCGTTGCCGGCCTTGACATGCATGGTCTGTTTCGAGCGGAACGATGCACCGACGTTCACCTTGTCGTTGATCTCGTAGAGGGCGCCGACATTCACGCCGAGGGCAAGCTCAGACTTACCGTTGAGGTTCACCGATGCCGGTGTTACGCCGGGATATTCGGCCAATTGGCCATACTGCCCGGTGAGGTTCATGAGGCCGATGAGCTTGTTGAGCGACGAAGGCGACACAAGCCCCTTGTTGAGGTCGACCGAGCCCCACGAAATCATGAGGCCTGCGCCGACCGACAGTTTCGGTATGGGGCGCCACGAAAGCGTGGGCTGCACGGTCATCACCTTGAGGCTCACCGACTGGTTGAGCACGGCGCCGGGCCACGACTGCCCCCAGTCGATCGACGAGCCGTAAGGGGTGTAGAATGTCACACCGCCGTAGAAATTGTCGTAGATACGGAACGCGGCCGAAAAATTCATCGGCGTGGCGATTTTCGACGACGTGTTGTATTCGGTGCCCCCATAAGTACATGTGGCGGCCGACTTGATGGCGCTGATGGCGCCTGAGATTTCAAACGTCTTGTCAGAGAAGGCCAGCGCGCCGGGATTGAAAATCTGGCTTTCGGCGCCGAGTTTCATCGCCACGCCGACATGGCC
>CALJBF010000073.1 GCA_938027385.1 uncultured Porphyromonadaceae bacterium
CAATGAACGATACCTACTTTCACCGATACCGCAAGAAAATGAGAAAATGGCGTGTTGAGGACAGCGCCGAGCTCTACAACATAGCAGGTTGGGGCCGGCAGTATTTCTCAATCAACGACAAGGGCCACGTGGTGGTGCGCCCCCGCGAGGGTTTCGCCGGGGTCGACCTGCGCGAGGTCATGGATGAGCTTCAGCTCAAGGATATCACAGCCCCCGTGCTGTTGCGTTTCCCCGACATACTCGACAACCGCGTCGAGAAAATATCTAACTGTTTCAACCGTGCAGCCGAAGAATATGGCTATCAGGCAAACAGTTTCCTGATTTATCCGATCAAGGTGAACCAGATGCGCCCGGTGGTCGAGGAGATCGTGACCCACGGCAAGAAGTTCAACATCGGTCTTGAGGCCGGCTCAAAGCCCGAGCTGCATGCCGTGCTCGCCACAAACATCGCCGAGAACGCGCTGATAATCTGCAACGGCTACAAGGACCAGAACTATGTGGAACTGGCCCTGCTGGCTCACAAGATGGGGCGCCGCATCATACTCGTGGTCGAGAAACCCAGCGAGCTGCGCACCATCTACAGCGTGGCCAAGCGGCTGAAGATTACCCCCTCAATCGGCATACGCATCAAGCTGGCCAACTCGGGTTCCGGAAAATGGGAGGAGTCGGGCGGCGACCAGTCGAAGTTCGGCCTCAATTCGTCTGAACTCCTGCAGGCTATAGACTTCCTCGAAAAGCACGAGATGATGTCGTGGCTCAAGCTGATACATTTCCATATCGGCAGCCAGATCACCAAGATTCGCCGCATAAAGAATGCCCTGCGCGAGGCTATGCAGTTCTATGTACAGCTCTCGAAGATGGGATTCGATATCGAATATGTGGATATCGGCGGCGGCCTGGGCGTGGATTACGATGGCTCGCGGTCGTCGGCCTCAGAGAGTTCGATGAACTACTCGATACAGGAGTATGCCAACGACGCGGTATATTCCATCGTTGACGCCTGCACCAAAAACAACCTCAAACAGCCCAACATCGTCACCGAGAGCGGCCGCTCGCTTACGGCGCACCACTCGGTGTTGGTGTTCGATGTGCTTGAGACAACGTCGCTCCCTTCGTGGCGCGACTCCGAGGAGCTTACCGGCGACGAACATGAGCTTGTCAGGGAGCTTTACGAAATCTGGGACAAGCTTGACGAACGCCGCCTTTTCGAGAGCTGGCACGACGCGCAGCAGATTCGCGAGGAGGCTCTTGACATGTTCTCACTCGGTATAATAGACCTGCGCACACGCGCCCTCACCGAGAAACTGTTCTGGGAGATTGCCCGTGAGGTCGCCTCGCTGGGCGCCCAGATGAAACACCCGCCCGAGGAGCTGCGCAAGATCTCGAAGATGCTGCCCGACAAATATTTCTGCAACTTCTCGCTGTTCCAGTCGCTACCCGACAGCTGGGCCATCGACCAGATTTTCCCGATCATGCCGCTTTCGCGCCTCGACGAGAAACCCACACGCCGGGCCACCCTGCAGGACATGACCTGTGACTCTGACGGCAAGATAAACCACTTCATCTCGCCCCAGGGACTGTCGTCATCGCTGCCGGTACATGCCCTAAAACCGGGCGAACCCTACTATCTGGGCGTCTTCCTGGTGGGTGCCTACCAGGAGATTCTCGGCGACATGCACAACCTCTTCGGTGACACCAACGCTGTGCATATCACCTGCAACAAAGACCACTACGAGATTGACCAGGTGATCGACGGCGAGACCGTGGCCGAGGTTCTCGACTACGTGCAGTTCAACCCCAAGAAACTGGTGCGCAACGTAGAGGGCTGGGTCACAAAGGCCATGAAAGAGGGCCGCATCACCCCCGAAGAGGGCCGCGAGTTCCTTTCCACCTACCGCTCGGGCCTCTACGGCTACACCTACCTGGAAAAAGACTGAGGGCGCCAACCGGCCGCGCTTATGCGCGCCACGCGCGCCAGGCGCGCCATGTTGGTTATGTAACTGATGTTACTTATGTAACTTATGTGGCTTATGAGGCTTGCGGGGCGGCCGTAAGGGCCGTGTGTTAAAGTGGTTTGTTCCCGCTGGCGAGCTTCAGCTCGCCTTCCCCGGCCCATTAAGCGCTTTCCGGTGCCTTTAAGGCGCTTTTCCCGCCATCTTGTTTATTATATGCGTGTTTTCATAAAACTGGCTTACAGAGGTGATGCGTTTCACGGCTGGCAGCGCCAGCCTGATGCCATGTCGGTGCAGCAGCGCCTCGAAGAGGCGCTGTCAACCATCCTGCGGCGCCCCATGGCCGTTACCGGCGCCGGGCGCACGGATGCCGGCGTGAACGCCTCGGAAATGTTCGCCCACTGCGACCTGCCCGAGACCCATCCACCCTTCGACCGGCTTGTGAGGGCGCTCAACTCGATCCTCGGCCCTACGGTGGCAGTTTATTCCATCTTCCCGGTGGCCGATGACGCTCATGCCCGTTTCGATGCCACCGAGCGCGTCTACCGCTACTACTTCGCCCGTCGCCGCACACCATTCGGTTCGCCCATGGTGTGGATGGCGCCCCCCACGCTCGATTTTGCCGCCATGAACCGTGCCGCCGCCATCCTCCCGGAGACTGACGATTTCACCTCGTTCTCGAAACTCCACACCGATGCCCGCACGAACATCTGCCGCGTGACCCGTGCCGCCTGGGTGTTCCCGGACCACACCCACGCCGGTGAGATGCCCATGGGCGCCGAAGGGTATTTCGAGATCGCTGCCGACCGGTTTCTGCGCAACATGGTGCGTGCGGTGGTGGGCACGCTCGTAGACGTGGGGCGCGGCAAACTCGACACCGACGGGTTCCGCGCCGTGATCCACCGCCGCGACCGTTGCGCCGCCGGCACGTCGATGCCTCCCGAACCGCTCTTCCTGCACTCGGTCAGCTATCCCTACCCGGTGGAACCGGCCGGGAATTGTGAGTAAGAAAGCAAGCGGCTGTGACATGATTGTAACCCGACAAACGTTTTTTAACATTTGTTAAATAACGCCCCCTTGCGCCCTCATGCCCCATAAATGCCCCTCGCATTGCCCGTTATGGCAAAAAAATAGTTGAAAAGTAGTGCCATTTAGCAGACTTTTACTAACTTTGCACCCGGAATGTGGGCGCACGCCCTTTTCCCGGCATCCGGGCCCACGCAAGTTCCGCACCCCCAACACTGAATAATCTAAAAAATCTAAACATTTTATCATTATGTCAGAAATCGCAAACCAGGTCAAGGATATCATCGTTGACAAACTTGGCGTTGATGAGAATCAGGTAACTGAAACCGCTGCTTTCACCACCGATCTCGGTGCTGACTCACTCGACACTGTCGAGCTCATCATGGAGTTCGAGAAAGCCTTCGGCATCTCAATCCCCGACGATCAGGCCGAAAGCATCTCGACCGTTGGCGACGCCATCAAATATATCGAAGAGGCTAAAAAATAATCAAGGGCCTTCTCGTCACGAATACAGCCCGGGTGCCTTTTCTGTTGCCCCGGGCTGATTATTATTTATAACACACCTTTCTCTCAATGCGCCCCCGGGCGCGCAATATGAGCCAAGGCTCACCCATGGCTGCCGCCATACCCTCTGGCAGTCACGAAATTATACTAATCACTCACTGTCCCCGGAATGGAATTAAAAAGAGTAGTAGTAACGGGCATGGGCGCCCTCACCCCCATCGGCAACGACGTGGAGACCACCTGGGCCAACGCCCTTAAAGGCGTAAGCGGCGCCGGCCCCATTACACATTTCGACGCATCGCTGTTCAAGACCCAGTTTGCCTGCGAGGTCAAGAACTTCAATGCCGCCGACCACTTCGACCGCAAGAAACTCCGTCAGCTCGACCTTTACGCACAGTATGCCATGGTAGCGGCCCGTCAGGCTGTTGCCGACGCCGGTCTTGAGCAGGACGAAAAACTCGATAAAAACCGCGTGGGCGTAATCGTGGCAGCCGGTATCGGCGGTCTCCATACTTTTGAGGAGGAAGCCGGATACTATGCCATCAACGCCGAGAACGGCCCCAAATACAACCCCTTCTTCATCCCCAAGATGATTGCCGACATCGCGTCGGGTCACATCTCGATGGAATATGCCTTCCACGGCCCCAACTACGGCGTGGTTTCGGCATGCGCGTCATCTAACAACGCCATCATAGACGCCTTCAACCTGATCCGTCTCGGCAAAGCCGACGTCATGGTGACCGGTGGAGCCGAAGCCGCCATCTACCCCGCAGGTGTGGGCGGTTTCAACTCGATGCATGCCCTTTCGACCCGCAATGACTCGCCCGAAACCGCATCGCGCCCCTTCTCGAAGAGCCGCGACGGATTCGTGATGGGCGAGGGTTCGGTAGTGCTCATCCTTGAGGAACTCGAGCACGCCAAAGCCCGCGGTGCCAAAATCTACGCCGAAGTCGCAGGCGGCGGCATGTCGGCCGACGCCTACCACCTCACGGCCACACACCCCGAAGGTCTCGGTGCAATCCTCTCGATGAAGAACGCCCTCGAAGACGCCAACATGAAACCCGAGGACATCGACTACATCAACGTCCACGGCACATCAACCCCCGTCGGTGACATCTCAGAGGTAAAGGCCATCGTCGACGTCTTCGGCGAGCACGCCCACAAGCTCAACATCTCGTCGACCAAATCGATGACCGGCCACCTGCTCGGCGCCACCGGCGCCCTCGAGGCAATGTTCTCGATCCAGTCGGTGCTCAACGACATCGTTCCCCCCACAATCAACCACGAGGAAGGCGATGAAGACGAGGAGATCGACTACACCCTCAACTTCACCTTCAACAAGGCCCAGGAGCGCCCCGTGCGCGCCGCCCTGTCGAACTCCTTCGGTTTCGGCGGCCACAACGCCACCGTCATCGTCAAGAAGTACGAGGCCTGACCCCGCCACCGAACCGTGCCCTCAGTCCTACACTGACACGGTTCACCCTCTCCCCAATCCTGTTTTGACCCACCCGAAGGCGCCCTGTTCCGTTCCGGAATCCGGCGCCTTCGCCATTTGATGCAAAGCCATATTTTGAGCTGAGAATTGTATCGCATTGATTAAGAGATTGCCTAAAATTTATATTACTTTGCTTTTGAGTGCCTTGCCAGCATCTTTTTGTCCGCTCTTCAGTCACGTAGCTACGGCTGCGCTCCCTCATCGCAAGCAAAAATCCATCTGACAATACCTCTCAAAATCTGCATCATATAAATTTAGACAATCTCTAATACATCTTTTTGAGGTTTGGGTGTGGAAAAATGGAATGGATTGGGATTGATGGTTGCGGAATTGACGGGGAATGTGTATATTTGGGGGCAATATGCTTGTGTATGCTCTGATATTCATTCATAAATGCCGATAATATTTGCATGAAAAAACATTTTACTATTGTTGTTGCCGCGGCGGCGTTGCTGTCGGCAGGCGCTGTGGCCCGGAACTGGGCGGGGATGCTTGCTGAACGGGGTGTCGCCGACCGTTGGGCGCCCTCGGTGAGAGGTGACTCCGGTGATGTGTCGCGGGCCGCAGTTACGGATTACGGCGAACTGGCGGGGCGTCTCTCGCGCACCGATGACGGCGCTTTGGCCCGGATGAAAGGTGCCGAGGCCAGGCTGTCGGCGCCGGTGAGCGTGCCATGGAGCGAGGATTTCACTGATGTCGCTGCGGCCACGGAGGCGTTTACTATTATCGATGCCAACGGCGACGAACGCACATGGTCCATCTCCGGAGGAAGTGCCTTCAGTTTTTATCATCTTGATAATGCGGCCGACGACTGGCTCATAACACCGGGACTGACGCTTGAGGCGGGGCATACCTACCGCCTGAAGTTCGACGCCCACTGCTCGCCAAACTGGCCCGAGCGGATGGAGGTGATGGCCGGTGACGCCCCTGAAGTCGGCGCGATGACGCGCACGCTTGTCGAGCCGGTCGAGGTGACCTGGAGCGACAGCGACGACCGCCGGCATATCTCGGTGGATTTCACAGCCGAGACGTCGGGTCCGCTGTATATCGGCATCCACGTGATTTCAGAACCCAACCGCAACAAGCTGAATATCGACGACATGTCGCTTGTCGATGTGGCCGACATCGCTCCCGAGCCGGTCTACGTCACATATTTCGCCGAGGATTTCACAAGCCCCGACGCGGCGGCCGCCCGCATGGGGGTGTTTGACGGAAATGACGACGGCAAGACCTGGATTTTCGAGAGCGGGGCGGCGATGTACGACTACAGCCGCGACGACGCGGCCGACGACTGGCTCATAACCCCAGCCGTGACGCTTTCGGCCGGCCAGACATATCTGCTTAAGGTTGAGATGTATTCGCGCTCGACCGGTTTTGCCGAGACGATGACCGTGGCGTGCGGCAGCGCGCAGAACCCCGGGGCGATGACGCAGACACTCTGGGGGCCGACGGAGATGGCCTGGGACGCGCGTTCGCCACAGCGTTTCGTGGAGATTCCGCTGACACCCGAGGTCTCGGGGCCTGTCTGCGTGGGGTTCCACATCACGTCGCCGGCCAATAAATGGAACGCATATATCGCCGACATCCGCATAGTGCAGGAGGTCACAGACGCTCCGGCCGGGCCGGTAACCGACGTGACAGTAACCCCCGACATCTCGGGTGCCCTTGAGGCTGTGGTGTCGTTCCGCGCGCCCGAGACCGATGCCGCGGGCATGCCGCTGACGTCGCTTGACCGCGTGGAGGTGAGCCGAAACGGCACGCTCGTAAAGACCTTCACCCCCGTCGCGCCGGGTGCCGCATGTTCGTTCACCGACGTGGTGCCCGCTGCGGGCGAATACCGCTATGACATAACCGCATACAATGGCGCCGACCCGGGCGATGCCGTCACGGCAAGCGCATACATCGGCCCCGAGGTAACCGAGGCTCCCGCGGGCGTCACCATCACCGAGTCGGCCTCCGATCCGGGCATGGTGACCATCGGCTGGACCGCCCCCGCGCTCGACATAAAGGGGAATCCGGTCAACCCGGCCAACGTCACCTATACCATCCTCGAGTTCCTGGGCGACACGTTCGCCACGGTGGCCGAGGGGATAACCGGCACCTCGCACACTTTCCGTGCGGTGCCCGAGGGGGAGCAGGAGTTCAAGACCTACGTCGTGACGGCCGTCACGGCGCGCGGCATGTCGTATCCGGCTGTCACCGAGACGATGCCGCTGGGCACGCCGTATGCCATGCCGGTGAAGATGTCGTTTACCGACGCCGACCTCGCCGCCTGCTGCATAGCCACCTATACCGCCCATGCCGGGTGCGACTGGAAGATTCTGCTTGACAATTCGGGCCTCATATCGCAGGACCGCGACGATGCCTCGATGACATTCACGGGCGAGAATGCCGGCGACAAGGGTGAGCTCTGGCTGGGCAAGATCGCCGTTCCGGCCGACTGCGTGAATCCGGTGCTGTCGTACTGGGTCTATAAGGTCGATACCGACGACGACAATTTCTGCGGCGCATACGTGGCTGTCGATGGTCGGGAGCTGATGCTCGACACCCCGTCGATGGCCGAACTCGAGCATGTGGGCTGGAACCATGTGATCGCGCCTCTGCCGCCCGATGTGCTAGGCAAGACGGTGAATGTGGTGCTGTGCGCCGAGCTGTCGACCTATACGGTTGTCTCGGTCGACAACATCAGCGTGTTCCCGATGCTGACGCACGACTTGGCCGTGACATCGTTCAAGGTCCCGTCGCTCGTAAGTCCCGGCATCGCCGCAGAGGGGGCGTTCGTGGTCGAGAACCTCGGCGTCAATGCCGTGGAGGCCGACGGCTACACCATCCGCCTGACACGTAACGGCATGCCGGTCAGGGATTTCGATGCGCCCGCACTCCGCTCGGGCGCCCAGGCGCGTTTTACCTTTGACGAGACATTCACCGTCTGCGATGACGAAGATCAGACATATCGCGTCGAGGTGGTGTATGACAGCGACCTTGACGGCGCAAATAATGCCCGCGAGGCCGATCTGCGCGTGCTGTTGCCCGAATATCCCGTGCCCACGTCGCTCACCGGCAAAGCCGACGGGCCGATGCTCACACTGACCTGGGAGGCCCCGGATCTCACGCAGGGCGAACCCGAGACCGTCACCGAAGGGTTCGAGGAATCGGAGTCGTTTACCTCGCGTGTCGAGGGATGGACGTTCGTCGACGAAGACGGCCATGACACAGGCGACTTTGTCGAGCATCCCGTTCCGGGACTCGGCGAGGGGGTGAAGTCATCGTTCTTAGTGTTCGATATCCCTGGCATGTTTGACGGCGCCGAGATGTGGTACACCGCCCACGGCGGCGACAAGTTCCTGGCCTCATTCTTCATCACCGACGATGAGGTGGAGAAGAGCGACTGGGCCATCTCGCCCATGCTGTCGGGCAACGCGCAGACCATATCGTTCTGGGCAAAGAGCTACTCGACATACCGCGCCGAATCTATTGAGGTGCTCGCGTCGGCCACGGATACCGGGCTGTCGTCGTTCACTCCCGTGGCAGATGCCGCGGGCGCCACACGTATCGACGCCGTGCCCGGCTCGTGGACGCGCTATGAGTACGCCCTCCCCGAGGGTACGCGTTATTTCGCCATACGTTCGTGCGGCAAAAAGACCTTCGTGCTGAAAATCGACGATGTTACCTTCGAGAAAGCGCCTCTCGGCGCCACCCTCACGCTCACCGGGTATAATGTTTACCGCAACGCTGTGCGGCTCAACACCCAGCCCATCGCCGCGCAGACTTACATCGACACCGAGACGGCCGCCAATCCCGGCGCCCGCTACCATGTGACGGCCGTCTATGACCGCGGAGAATCGCGCGTGTCGGCACCATATACCGCCCCCTCGGCGCTTGACGCCGTGT
>CALJBF010000074.1 GCA_938027385.1 uncultured Porphyromonadaceae bacterium
TGATCAGTATGACGAACAGTTTTTTCAATGCTTGCAAAAGTCGGAAAGAGAGTGTGTATATGTGGAAAGAGATGGTGTTATATACGGAAAAAGATTTCCGGGGCCCGTGTTACTGCAGTGGCTTGAACCGCAGGGAGTTGATGGTTCCCTGCCAGTAATACTGCTGCAGGGCGCCGTCGGTGCCGTAGCCGCCGAAAAGGAAGAGCGTGGGCACCTCCCACTGGGTAATCGGTTTCACCGCCTTGGGGGTAATGGTGGCGGTACGCTCGAACACCAGCATGTCGGCTCCCCAGAGAGAGGGGATGTATTCGGGCAGCTGGAGCAGGTCTGTGCCCTTGACCCAGGTCATGCCCAGGTCGCGCGAAACGTAGACATCGCGCTGTACGCCCTTAGTGGTGCGGCCGCCGATGGCCACAAGAGCCGGGATGCGGCTTGACTGCCACGACAGGGTGTCGGTCTCGACTATGGTGTAGCGTGCCATGGCATAGCCCTGTGCGGCAGGGAGTCCGCCACCTACTTTGGCCCACTGAGAGCCGTCATAGGCCCATGCGGCGCCTGTGAGGTCGCCCCCGGCGGTGACACCGCCGACAATCAGCACCTGAGGGGCAAGCGCCCATTCGGATGAGAGCGAGGCGCTCTGCGACTGGCCGCTGACAGGGAAGGCCGGGTCGGCCGGAGATGTGGCGCCTGCGGGGTAGGCGACATGCATCAGACGTCCGGCATCGGTGCGCAGGCCCAGCACGCCGTTGCCGTAGGGCGCCGAGATGGCATCCCAGCCGGTCTGGCCGGTAGCGGTCCATGCCGCGCCGTCGGCCGACGTGTAGAGTGTGCCGGCGTTGTCGAGCATATAGAGGGCGTCGGCGGCCGCTGTGAGCGACGCGACGTCGGGGTTGTCAGGCAGAGTGCCGCCGAGCTGCTCCCACCGGCCGGCATAGATGTCGGTCGAGCGCGAGAGTACGGCACCGGTGGCGGTCATGGCCAGGTTGTAGGCGTGGTCGCCGAGTTTTACGGTGCGTTGTGCCGTTGCCGCCACGGGGAGGGGGCGGCGTTCGGTCTCGCCCCAGTAGAGCGAATCGGCCACGACGGTATGCACGTTTACCTTGACATCATATTCGCGCGTGATGGTGCCGTTGTAGCTGGTGATTTTCAGCTTTACGGGGCGCTCGAAGTTGAGGTGAGTGTCAGGGTCGGTGAGATAATTAACCACTGTGTCGTTGCCGTTGCGGCTTGTCATGTGGAACTCGCAGACTGTGCAGGCGTCGGTCGACATTGACACGGCCAGGGCGTTGATCTTTGTGCCCACCGGGAGCGAGTCGGCGTTGAAGATCGTGGCGTTTGCCAGGTCGATCGAGAAGAACACCGAGTCGAGGTTGTTGAGCACATTCTTGTCCTCTTTGAGCGAGAACGCCTTGACGGCCACACCCGAATAGTCGGCTGTGCCCTGCTGTCCCGGCGAATCGCTTGAGTTACAGGCCGTGAGCATGGTCATGGCAGCTGCCAGTCCCACGCCGAAGGCCTTATATCCTGGTATTTTCATGTATGCGAAATATTTCAAACTGCAAAGTTAGCAAGATTTTGCAAATAGTGGCGCAATCGCCGGGTATTTTGGCTTTTTTAAAGTTTGATGACGGCGAATACAACGCTTTTTAGACTTGTTAGCAAAACAAGTGCGAGTGTTGTGGAATCCTGAAAACAGATAGAGCCGCCATGTCCATTCGATGGGGCATGGCGACTCTATGTTATTGTCAGGATGCGTGTAATCAGCGGGCTACGGTTTTCGATGCGCGGCTGCCGATGAGGGTGATGACCACCGAACCGGGCGCGGGGGCGTCGATGCGGCGTCCCTGCAGGTCGTAATATACGGGTGCGCCCTCGTCGTTGCCGGCGATGACCGGGGTTATCCCTACCTGGTCGGCCTCGCCGATCTGCATGTTGTCGATGATGACGACCGGAGCGACTTTATGACGCGACTCGAAAGTGAACTGCACGGTCTTTCCCTTCAGGGCCGACAGGTCGGCCACCACCTGGTACCAGCCGTCGGCGCCCTCGATGTTGTCAAGCTCGATGTCGGCCACGGTCTGGCCGTCGGCGCTTACAGTGAGCGAGTTGCCGTTCTGGCCATCCTGTGTGAGCTTGTATGTCCAGAAGGCGAGCGCTGGTTTCTCAAGACCCGAGAGATCGAACTTGCCGGTAATCATGCCTGCGGTATCGTCGATGAAATGCGCCTCCGAGGCCAGGAAACCGCCGTCGTTGTCCTGTGCGGTGATGTCGGTGTCGTCGGTGTAGGCGTTCCATTTTGCCTCATGGCCGTCGATATTGGCGAAGAGCATCAGGCAGTCGCCGCCGGCAAACGATTCGGAGAAAGGCACTGCGTACGGCTCGCCCACATGGAGCATGTCGCTGCGGGTGAAGTCTGACATCCCCCCGGCGTTTACGGCCACGACGTCGTAGCTCAGGAACTGCTGTGCCCCGGGCTCGTAGGCGCTGAACGTGCATGTAGGCTCGGTGAGGTTGTCGAGCAGACGGGTGCTGTCGTCGCCGGTGGTGTATACGCGGTAGGTCACATATTCGGGAAGAAGCTCATTGCCGCGGATGTCGGCGGTGACCGGATCCCAGGTCAGCGTCACGGTTCCGGGCTCCGTGCCCTCTGTGAGCGTGACATTGGCGGGCGCCGCAGGCTCAAGCACGCCGACAAACGCATTGATTTCGGCGGCAGGACTCTGGCCGTTGCTGTTTTCGGCGATGGCCGAGAAATCGTATCGGCCGTTGGCCGGCACTTCGGTCACAAACGAGATCAGCTGTCCGGGCCGCGGATTCATCACCGAGTGGCACAGGGTGCCGTCGCGGTAGAAACGGATGTATGTGAGTGCGTCGAGCGCGTTGCCGTCAAGGTCTGTCGAGGGGGCGGTCATGGTGACGTCGGCGCCGAGGAAACCGTTAGTGCGTGTCACGACATTGAAGTCGGTCGGTGCGGCGGGTGCAGCGGGCAGCATGGCCTCGCCAACCGAGAGGTTGCGCAGGGTGATGCTGTAAGTGTCGGGCACGCTGACGGCATGAATACCAATGTAATATAGTCCGTCGTTCTCGGGCTGTATCGTGCCTGTGTAGGTGCGGTACATAGAGTGGGCGGCGTCGGTCCGCTCGATGACGGCCAGTGTCATGGCCTCGGCGGTCGGGGCCGTTCCGGCCTTGACCTCGAACCGCTCGTCGGTGCCGCTGTCGCCGGTGAGTACGTCGATCGAGAAGGGATATTTCATGCCGGCTGCCAGTTCGACGGGAGGCATGATCAGCCAGTCGTCCATAGGCATGTCTGAGTTGTACGAGATGCCGGTTGTCTTGAGGAAACTGTCCTGTTTCCAGGTTATGCCGTCGCCGTTCACATCGAGGATGGTGAAACCGTCAAGCGCGCCGTCGGTGTTGAGCGCGTTGGTGTAGGGGAGGGTGACGGGATCGGGTGCGGCCTGCTGTTCGGGCAGTTCGAGGCGGAACGCGCCGTTCATGTTGGCGTCATATTCATAATCGTCCTGCATGAGTATTATGTCGCCGGCGCCATCGAAGGTTATGACTCTGCCGTCGAGCTTGCCCAGCGGGAACGACATCACCGAGTAGCGTCCGTCTTCATCGCTGACGCCGATTTCGCCGTCGGCTATCGAGACCGCATCGGGGTTGGTGGCGTTGATGGTCAGGTAGTAGTCGCGGTCAGAGAGCAGGTCGTCGCTGAAACGGCCCGATATGTAGGGGTTGGCGGCCATGGGGTTGACCACGCGGTACCAGCCGCTCTGTGCGGCGTCGGTCTCGATGGTCACGGTATAGGTCTGCGCGGGGCATGAATATACGTCGGCGAGCAGCTCTTCGGTCAGCTGTGCGGTGCCGAGGGGAATCCACTGCGTGGGGGCCGCTGAGGCGGCGAGGGCGCCCGTCAGGGCGAATATGCTTAGAAATCTGTTCATTTCTGTATTCTATATGGTGTGTTGTTTCCGGAATTAATTGTGGTAGATGATTTTCTCGGCCTTGCCGTTGCCGAGGCGGATCACTGTCTGCCCCTGCGCCGGGTTGTCGATGGCCACGCCCTGCAGGTTGTAATACCGGTACGGAGCGGTGCCGGTATTGTCGGTTCCGATTTCCCGGATGGCGGTGGCGTGGTAGAGGTCGATGCGCATTCGGTCGCCCGAATTTACGAACCGGCCGTATTTGTAGCCGCGTTCGGCATATAGCAGGGTGTTGTTGGGGAAGGTGATCAGGCCATCGTCGGTCATCGAGCCTCCGAGTGCGTAGCCCTTAAGATAATCTGGTGTCATGCCGGCCTCCAGATAGTCGGCGAACTGCGACCATACCGCAGCCTGTCCGTTAGGTGTCTCCAGACCGAGCGAGCTTGCCTCTATGTACACGCCTCCGTCGGGGTCGGCGGCGTTGATGTAGATATAGTGGTGATGGTCATGCCCCTGCGTCATGATCGTCGACAATACAGGGTGGTATTTCATCGGGTCTTTTAGACGGAAATAACCGGGCTGCGTCTTGTGTTTCTCTACATCGACGTCGATTATGGTCATGGGGAGTTCCATATAGAACGGCGATACAATTCCCTCGTACATGGTGCCGGTGCCTACCGTCTCCCATTCGTCATCATTGTCGAATTCGGCCATTACGGTAGTGAGTCGGGCGTTGACGATGTTGCCGTCGGCGTCAAGCGCCACAAGGTAATATGAGTACAGGCCGCGCTTGTCGAGGTCGCTGACGATTATGCGGTCTGCATCGGCATCGATTTCCGTGCCGAGTTCGGCCACGATGTACGAATTCTCTGAATACAGGTCGACCAGACCCTCGAGAACCATAGCCTTCAGGGTGGCGATGTCATCACCCTTTACGGTCAGGTCTAACCCGATTTCATTTCCGTAGGCGCAGAAAGGGGCCTCGGTGGCCAGGCGGTAGTCGGGGATGTGTGTTCCGGGCAAGCCGATGCACATATTGCCGTCGCCGCACAGGTTCCAGCGGTCCACGTACCATGTGACGAATGTGTCGGCGTCGAAACATATCATGCCGTCTTCCATGTAGCCGTATTCCATCCAGGCGTTACCCCAGCCGTTCTCGGGCACGAGCTGGCAGAAGGGGTACTGTCCGTTGTACACCTCATATTCGGGGATGTATACGCGGTTCGGGTCGGTTGCGTTGATGTAGACGTAGGTGGTGTTGTCGGGTGTTCCCACGAGTTCGGAAATCGGCGAATTGCTGCCGTATGGGATGCACCTGTACCATCCCGGCTGCTCTGCCGACTGCTCGATTTCCACGGGCCAGCGCAGGTCATCGTCGGCGCCGTATTCGGTGAAGAGCCCTTCGCACCAGGTGCCGGTGCCGAGCGGGATCCATTCTCCCGACGGTACGGTGATCTCCACTGTCTCGTCATCGGCCGGAGTGTTTTTGAGAACCGGCGCATCCGGGAGGTGGCGCATTGCCTTTGAGTCAAGCGACGATTCGGCTCTTGTCAGAGCGGCCGGCGTGTGTTTCAACGTGCCGGCTCGTGTTACCGACAGTGACTGGGTAGTGGCTGATGCCGACATTGCCGACATTGCCGCAAAAATCAGGGCCGTGTAGAAATGTTTCATGTGTATATGATTGATTAGTAGTGATATAAATGTTCAGGCGTGACTGGCTTTAGCCTTGTGACAATCTGATATGCAAAGATATGACGAGTTTTTCACATTTCCAATGAAAAATGTGAATAATATGCAAAATGAGATAAAAATGTGCGTTTTATGCCGATTCGTGTCGCTGATGTGCCGTTCTATCGGTGCCGGTACCATTCAATGGTGTTGCCGCCGAGGATTTCGCGGGATTCGGGGGCCTGGCTCGGCAGGGGAGGGCAGGGGGATGTTCCCTCGTCGCCGAGCGTGACGGGGGCGGTCTCGACCCGCAGGGCATCCCACAGGCCGGCCTCAAGCAGGGCGCCGGTAAAACACGGGCCTGCCTCGACGAGTACCGACGTGAATCCCGAGTAATAAAGTCCGGCGAACAGAGCCTCAAGAGACTCGTACCCTTCGATGAGCATCGGTTGCACGGGATTCGAGAATATTTTCTCGTTGCGAGAGAGAAGATGATGGCGGTCGATAATCACCGGCACGGGCTGACTGCCGGGCCACTTGCGCACAGTGAGGGCCGGATCATCGGCCAGTACGGTGGCCGCTGTGGTGAGGATGGCCATGTTTTCGGCCCGCAGCCGCATTGTGGAGAGTGTTGTGGCGCGGTTCGAGAAACGTGCCGCCGGCTGGCCTGGCGCGCGGCGCCAGTCCATGTAACCGTCGGCCGAACGGGCTATCTTCAGCGTGATATACGGGCGGTGAAGGCGGTGGGCGGTGAAAAATGCCGCGTTGAGCCGCTCAGACTCGTCGGCCAGGAGTCCGCAGTCAACCTCTATGCCTGCCTCGCGCAGCATTGCTATGCCGCGGCCGTTGACCTTCGGGTTGGGGTCGCCCGCGCCCACCACCACGCGGCGGAACCGGCATTCGGTGAGCAGTTTCGCGCAGGGGGGCGTTTTCCCGTAATGCGAGCATGGTTCGAGCGTCACATATATTGTAGATTCGGGCAACAGCGCGCGGTCTGCGTCGCTTACCGACCGCACGGCGTTTACTTCGGCGTGCGGGCCGCCATAGCGGCGGTGCCACCCCCGGCCGATTATGCGGCCGTCGGGGGCAGTGATCACTGCCCCGACCATCGGGTTGGGGGCCACATGCCCGCGGCCTCGCGCCGCCAGAGCAAGCGCGCGCTCCATCATCGCGCGGTCAAATTCGCTGAATTCACACATCATGTTCATAATATAATCCATTTCCCCCCGAAAGCCCCTCCCTCGCGCATCAGCCGGTTCTCACGAGCAAGAAGAATCAGGTCGCGGGATATGGTCTTTCTGGAAACTTTCAGAATCTCGGAAAGCTCATCGGTAGTGATTCTTGGGTTGATTTCAATCATACGCATGATTATTTGGCGCCGGTTGTCTCCCTTATGTCGGGCAGGTAAGCCATTGGAGCAGTCAGGGACATCCTCAGGGACATACGGGGGAGTCTCAGGGACATTTTCGGTGCTGTCAGGGGCATTTCTATTGCGGTCAGGGACATTCTTTTCAGTATTTTGTCTCTTTGCCTGAAACCGGGGAGATCCAGAGTTGTCAGCTTTCTCAAAGAAAAATACTGTTTTGACAGACCGTCCGTTGGTTGTGAACAAAGGAGCCTTCAATCCTTTTTCCACGCAGAGATTGTGCATCATGCGTATGCCGCGACCCCAGTGCTCGAGATATGATGTCTTGTAGAGAACATTGGCTATAATCGGATTCATCGGTTCTGACTCGTCGTTTGCCAATATATTGTCTTCGGTGATGCCGATCGGGAATGTTCCGGTATTGCTGACTTCTACCCTGTCATCGAAAATAGCTATGCCTATCGAGCTGCCCCTGCGATGATAGAGCCGGTGTGCGCAGGCGTTGATGATGCTTTCGCGCAGTGCTTTACGGGGTATATCGAGTTCGTCGTCGCGTTGCCAGGTGGCAGGATTTATGCCGCCTGAAATATTCAGATGTTTCACGAAAAAAGACATGGCGGCATCAAGAAGATTGAAAATGTTCCCTTTAGCCTGACGGTTGTCTATGAAATCATCGGTAATGTCAGTACCACGGAATCGTGCCATGCGCAGGAGGCACTGCGGATAGGTGGCTCCCAAATCTTTGCCGAACAGCACCATGGCGGCATTCGTCAGTTTGCCGTCATCAGTATAAAGATGAAATCCCCGGAGGATATCCTCTACAGGTTGGAGTGCCACACTTTCCGGCAGGCGGTTATGATATATGCCGAGTCTGACGGTGCCGGCCACTAACTTGCAGTCAATGTCGGCAACGGTCATGTTTTTTGCAGGCTGGCTCTCCCAAACATATCGTTTTCCTCCCTTAATCATGAGCAGATCCTCAAGTACATCCTCGGGCATGGGGGATGTGGTGCTTTCAATTCTCCAGAAAGGAGTATGTCTGTAGTAGAACGGGCGTCGGTCGGCCTCCCCGGGTACGCTTATAGCTATAATGTACTTGTCGGGAACCGGGAGCGGGACATAGGAGATTTCCGGGGCGACTGACGGATGAAACTGCGTCAGGGTCTCGGCAATGTTCCGGCGCGTGGAATCCTGAACCTGCTGGCCGCAAAGTTCACCTTTGTCAGTGACTCCGAATAATATGGTGCCCCCGTCGCGGTTCAGAAAAGCACACAATGTCTCCATCCCGCGTTCAAGTTGGCCGGTAGTTTTTTTGAATTCCACTGTCAGGCTTTCGCCGCGGGAAACG
>CALJBF010000075.1 GCA_938027385.1 uncultured Porphyromonadaceae bacterium
GCTTTGCGATGTTTGGTTGATAGTCAACAAAATAGCCAAACATCGCAAAGCGATGTCCCTACAATTTGAGGAGTTCTGCAACACCCTCCGCCATCGAGCGAGTTCGGCAATTCACCGGTGCCCAGTTGGTACGCGGTCGCTACATGTAGCGACCCTACAATGGATACCGGCACATTCGTGTATTCTGTCAGCCGATGCGGCCGGCTCGGTCAGGAGATGGAGCGGATTTCCATGATGGCTTCCTCGAACTTGTCGTTGGGGAGGGTTGAGCGGTTTTTGGCGCGGGTCTTGTAGGTGTTTACGGTGTTGATGGAGTAGTTGAGGAATGTGGCGATCTTCGAGATTTCGTTGATGCCGAGACGGATGAGTGCGAAGATGCGCATTTCGGGCGAGAGCTGGCGCTCGCCGTTGTTGTCCTGGGCGGCGGGGTCTTCGGTCTCTCCGGCGGGGAAGAGGCTCTTGTAACGTTCGATGAACGTGGGGAAAAGACGCAGGAAAATAGTGTCGAATTCCCTGAGCATAACCTCTTTTTCTTTGCGCAGGTCGCTTTCGCGAAGAGTCATGGCCAGGTCGTCGTACTGGTGTGTCTTGAGCTTGCGCGACACCAGTTTGTAGAGTCCTTCGATTTTCTTAATGTATTCAGAGTGGGCATAGAAACTGTAGCCCAGGTATTCATCTTTAATCTTTACACTTTCGGAAAGTTTCTGAAGAGTGTTCTGCAGTTCGAGGTTCGATTCCTGCACGTTGCGGTTGGCGGCCTCAAGCAATTCGTTGGCCTTCTGGAGTTCGGCCGACCGCTGGGCGATAAGTTTGTTCGAGGCTCTGAGCTTGCGGGCAACGCGGATATAGAAGATGATGCCCACGATCAGCACCACGAGCATGAGCACTACGCCTCCGAGGGCCCACCACAATGCGCGACGCTCGGTGTTGACCGAATCGAAACGATGCGACTCGATCAGCGGCAGCACCGTGGCGATCTCGGCCTTGCGGTGAGGCGCGTTGAAGAATTCAGCATCCTCGAGTGCGACGTTTATGTATCTGTGAGCCAGATTGTAATTCCCCTGCTGGAACATGAGGTTGGCCAGGAAACGCAGTGATGTGGTCTCACGCTTGGCCGACTCGATGTCGAGTTTTCCCGACAGGGCTTTGTAATATACGGCGCCGTCTTCGTCAGAGCGTTCGTTGTAGTAGTCGCCGAGGATGGAGGCAATCATCGCTTTCTCGTTGTTGTCGATGTCGTCGCGGTTCATAAGGCCGGAGAAAAGGTCAATTTTCTCCTGCAGCTTGAGCGCGTCAAGAGTCTTGAACGACATGCAGTACATGGCCTTGTAACTGTCTTTTGGCAGAACGGCAATGACCGAATCGGCGTATGCGTGGCTGGCGCGGGCATATTTATCGTTGAAATTGTCGCACTGGGCCACAGATATGTCTGAATAAAGGCGCTGGCAGATGAAATAGAAATCACCCTTGGCCTGATCGGAAACATTGTCGAGCGACGTGTTGCGGGCGATTTCGAGCGCGTCGGGGAACGCGCCGGCCGACAGATAGCTGAATATATAGTCGCCGCGTGCGCGCACGATAAGCTCGGGGTCGCCGGTCTGTTCGGCCAGGGCCAGCTCGCGCTCCACCACGGCACGTGCGGAATCGCTCTGGAACGACCGGTACATATTGAAGATCTGGTGGTTGAGCTGGGCGCGCATCGACAGCTGGTCGGCGGGAATTGCCGCGAGCACCCGCTTGACAGAGTCTATGCGCCAGGCATGCGTGGTGAAATATGTGTCGCGTCGGTCGACGACATGGTTGAGCGCGCCGATGATTGAGTCGGTGTTGAATTTAACCTCGCCGGCAGAGGGCAAAGTGTTTAAGAACAGTAATATGACAGCCGTAATGAGCTTTCGTGCCATTTTTAGATGTTATGTTAGTCTGGCCCGGAATCCTAACTGGCGGATAAAAGGTGGCAGGGCTTTTCAGACTGGTAAAAGACTGGTCGCTACGAGGTGGCCGGAGGTCTTGATTCAGGTAAGATTATAATTGGGTGATAGTGCCGCATGGCGGCTTATCGCATATCCTTGCGCCAAAGGTACAGAAAAAACGATAAATATGCAATATGCATGGTGCATACCCGGGGCCTGTTTCTGTACTTTTTTTGTGGCCGAATGTGTTCAGGGCACTCTAAGTTTTGCCGGTGCGTAACCGGGTGCTGAAATGATGTATATTCCAGCCCCTGTGGTTGCCTCGGGCGACTGCGCTGTGAGCGTGGCCACTTTCACGCCGGATACTGAATAGACTTCGAGCGCCGCACCGGCAGTCAGACCGCGGGCAGAGATTCCTGTGGCGGTGGTCGTTACGTCTGAGGCGGGGAGGGCAGGGGCGTGGATGGCCGCGTCGAGCGTGAAGTCGAAAGTGGCGGGGATTGTCGAGATCGGCGCCTCGGCAGTGCAGTTGGCGTAGGTGAGTCCCGATCCGGTTCCGGATCCGCGCAGGCCCGGATAGAAATTGAACGCGCGGCCGTCGGCGCTCACACCGTCGACATGGATGTTCTCCATGGTGAGGTTATCTACGGCGCGGCCGCTGTTCGACTGCACCCTTACCCCCTCGAAACGCGAGTCGTAAAGGTCTATGTTCCTGACCGTCACGTTCTTCACGGCGTAGAAGTATCCGCCCATCACCCAGAGGGCCGGGTTGGCGTTGCCCCAGAAGTCGCCCTGAATTCCGGTGGTCTGGCTGGTGCAGCCGGCGCGGTATATCGAGATGTCTGAGAATTCCGTTTCCTCGTCGCCGAAACCGGTGCCCTGGAATGTGCCGTTTATGCGCGCGCCGCACTCCATGGCGTCGAAAATGGCTATGTGGTGCGCCTTGTTCCCCTGGCCCCCGAAGAACCCGAGAGACGAAGCGCGCCAGTTTATTTCGGCTGTGTTGTAGGCGTATTCATTGTTCCGGCTCCAGTTGCCGGTGCTCCAGACGGCCTGGTCGTCATCGCCGTTGTTGCGGAACGAGCAGTGGCTCACCACAGCGCCCTGGGTGCCCGAGCAGAGGTTGATGCCGTCGGCATAGTTGTTGCGGAACCGGCAGTTGGTCACCCGCAGGTTGCGCGAGGCGTTGCCGTTGTAGTCGGCGATCCATGCGCCGCACTCGAAATGGCTCACGCGCACGTTCTCAATCACGGAGTTTGTGCCCCATGAGCCTTCGAATCCTTTCCCGGCCTGGAATGACGGGTTGTTCTCGAAGTACCTCTGGTTGTTAAGGGTATTCATGGTGAGGCCGCTGACACCGCAGTTGTTGCTGCTGCTGTGTATGCCGCGCCGGTTATATGTGCGGCGGTTTGTGGGTGATGCTGTGAAATTCAGCACCGTGTGCCATAATCCGGCGCCGACGATTCGTGTGCCGTCGTTTTTGATTTCGATGAATGAGGGCACGTTGTATGTGCCCGGGCCGATATAGATGGTCTTGCCGCCGTTGTTGGTCACAAATACCGGGAGATTCGAGCCATCGCCGGTATACTCGACCTTATCGGTTGCTTCTATCTCATCGAAAGTCAATGGAGCGGCGGCCATTTCCGCCTCAACGAAATCAATGGTCATAGGGTCGGCCGAGTCATTGTCTTTAACCAGTCGCAGGGTATGGCCTGCCTCCACGGTGACCGGCAGGAGCACATCGGCCTCGTCAAAACGCATGCGGGCGAATTTGTCGGCCGACGGGGTGTTGTCGGGGTATTTCTCCGATACATTGGCCTTCACGGTGTATTGCCACGCCCAGTATGAGTCGAGTGTCACATCGGTGATTTTTGTGTCACCGTCATATATGGCCAGATTTTGTTGCGTGCCTGTACCGGTGGCGTTGTCGGGAATTGAGAACCGTATCGTCAGTGCGTTTGCGTCGGCATCAAGGGTCCATGCCACCGATTCTCCCTTATTATTTAAGGTGAGAGCCTGCAGATCCGATGCCTCTGATACAAGCTGATCCTGCGAATATGGATCGGCCGAGATAAATGTGCCTCCGTCTGGCGAACACATCCCGGCCTGCGCCTCGTATCTCAGGTATGGGCGGTCGTAATAACCCCGTTCGAGGGCATCGGTCGGAAAGGTATATGACTGCGCCTGGGCCGCGATTGCGGTCAGGATGGCGGTAACGACAAATGCTGATTTTTTCATGGTCTTCATGTTGATCCGGCACAAAATTATAAAATATAGTGAAACAGTGCCCCGTATCGCGTCCCAATATAATGCTGTTTAAATGATATTTTGGGATAATATGCTTGTAATAAGTGTGATACGTTGAGCAGTGGGGCGCCCGAATATAGTCGGATATATATAATGTTATTAAAAGGAAAGGGCGAAAATCGCCTCAGACAACGGCTATATTTTTTCTGCGTTAATAACCATTAACTCTCAAATAATCAGTGATATTTTAAATTTTGCACATCTTTTCAGCTATATTTCGTTAATAAAGCTTTACAAAGGGGGTTGACGCATGCTAATTTTGCCACCGTAATCACCGCACAAGCCGTGAAAACACAATCGAGACAAACAAATTCCAACACAAATTTATCACACCTAAATCTTTCACACTGATGAAAAAGTTTACTCTTTTCGCAGCCACAGCGCTTGCAGCAGCAACCGTAGCATCTGCCGCTACAATCGGTAACCCCGCAGATCCCGCACACGAAGGCCAGTATATAGTAGCATACGACCTCGCCAACGGCAAGTGGTGCGAAGCCAACCCTGAAATCGACGAGACCTTCGTTTTCGCCATCGACTTCACCGGCACAGGTCTTGAAGACGCCATGAAGACCATCCCCTCGCCCAACCGCAAGAATATCCTGGGCCGCAGCGGTGCGTTCGACATCTTCAACCAGAACAACCTCAATGCCGACGACGAAACAGCAACCGCCAAGGCTGACGGCCGTCTGTTCCCCATCGACCGCGACAAGAACATCTACGGCATGACCACCAACCTCTTCCAGCTCATGGTAAGCCGTACGTCAGACATGGCTTTCGGCCCCGACGCCAACTTCGAGCACTATGCAGTGTGCACCGAAGGCACCACATTCCAGTTCGGTGACAATGTGTTCGCTTTCGGCTGGGATGCCACCAACCCCGGCGCAGAATGGTGGGATGGCGTCGGCGCTCCCGTGCAGGATGTGCTTGTATGGACAATGGCTCCCTACACCGGCACCAAGACCGGTACGGAATTCTCCTGGGGCGAGCTCCACGGTGCTGACACCGAGTGCGCGCTTCCCGGCCTCGATCTGGGTGCCTGGAACAGCATGGTAGCCAACTGGGGCGGCTACGCTCTTCCCTCAGACTATGCCGGCCTCGCCGCCATCGAGACCGTTGCCTCTGACCTCAACGCAGAGGTTGTAGCCACCGAATACTTCGACATCATGGGCCGCCGCGTCAACGGTGTTCTCGAGAACGGCGTGACAATCCGTCGCGAGATGCTTGCCAACGGCAAGACCAACGTCACCAAGCTCGCCCGCTGATCATAAACTCTCACAAGATGCCGTGGGGCGGTTTGCTCCGCGCCCGCGGCATCTTTTAAACACTACCGTTCATACGTTCGCATTCATACACTATAGCGGCAGATTCATCGAAAAACAATTTACATGGTTTCGGCCCTGACACGCACAAGGTTAGTAAGTTACACATTATTGTCTTTTCTTATTCTGATACCACTCCTCTCTCTCGAGCCATACTCGGCGGGCAACGTTCCCGCGAATGTCTCTTTCTCCGCAGGTTTCCGATAGTTTCCATATATGCTCCTTGCCCGGGGCGTACACAGCCGGGCTTTCCCGTGTTTATCCCGCCGGTCTGCGTGCCGGCGAGCGCGGGCTGTAAAAATCTTTCTGAATCACCAATCAACCCCCATCTCTCTTTAATCCCGATAATAATTCCCGATGAAAAAACCGGTTAGCAAACTTTCCTTCACCAAAGCCGCAATGGCCGCTTTGGCAATGTCGGCACCTGTGATGGTGCTGGCTCAGGACGGTACCCTCACGGGCACAGTGGTCGACGATCAGGGCGAGCCTCTGATCGGCGCCGTAGTGCAGGTCGTGGGCACTTCCAAGGCCGTCACCACTGACATCGACGGTCACTTCATAATCTCGGCTCCCGCCGGAAAGACCCTCAAGGTCTCGTATGTCGGATATGATCCCGCCTCGATGAAGATTTCGGCCGGCAAGACCGTATATGACTTCAAGCTCGACTCTG
>CALJBF010000076.1 GCA_938027385.1 uncultured Porphyromonadaceae bacterium
AACAGTGACGATACGAGTCTGAAACTGGCTACCATGAGGGAAATCATCGATGCCGGACAGAATGTGGAGTACTACATACTTCGCCATAATCTCACTGAACAAGAGGCATATATGGTTGAATCCACAATCATTGACCTCCTGACGTACCCTGCTTTCAACAAAGAGAACCTCCTGACAAACATTGTGTGCGGCCACCATCAGTGGAATGAAGGAATAAAAACAGAAAATGAAATC
Source organism: uncultured Porphyromonadaceae bacterium (assembly GCA_938027385.1). GTDB lineage: Bacteria > Bacteroidota > Bacteroidia > Bacteroidales > Muribaculaceae > UBA7173. Next base: position 235 of record CALJBF010000076.1, read on the forward strand.
AATGTCATGTACGACTGCAAAAAGATCGAGCCACAGGCCGATGACAGGCTCCTGCTTGTAAGTCTTAACCGTAGTTATGACCATAAGCGGTCTGAAGGGGTATACAGACGTCCCAATGACTATGAAAGCGCCAGAAAATATTGGAAAATAGCAGACTCGCGTGCAAAAAAGGTCACACATATTCTCGGGGTATATCGAGGCATAGTCCGCATTGTAATCGCCGTCAATGGTTATCGGAAAGTCGACCAGACAGAAGACGGCAAACCCTTTTCCTCTCCCAGATATGTATTTGAGGGACACATAATCGCCGACTCACCGTATCTCAACACCGATGTTTCAGACTTTCCGTTCGGCAGCGGCGGCGCGGTGACATACATTCCACGCGAAAGGAGTGCCTGGTGACATCGCATCCGACAAAAGGTCTCACTCCAGATTTCTCACCCCCTAGGTGAGAATAAACGCAGATGTAATAATAAACATTCGGAGTGGCCGTTAATATGATATGAGATTGTTCAAGACAAAAAGTTCAGGTATTCTTGCCATTATCGGCATGGTTTTGCTGGCGACGGGATGCAACCGGCACCATGAGCCGCCTATTGAGACGGTTTTGCCGGTAAACGAGGTGTTTGTGCCGGCAAGCGTGACATACGACAGATCTGACACCGAATTCCGTGACCGTTGCAGAGAGTGGAACGACAAGGAGATTGCCGTCAACGACGCATCGGAACTGCCTGACGACCCGATCGGTTTCCCGGATTCTTACCGCAATATCAATTTCAGCGACCAGACACTTCTGCTTACATACCGGATGCATCTGTTCGACATCGATTCATATCGCGTGAGGTATGTACGCAACAATATTGAACATACCTACGACTGGAACATAACCATCGGCAGCGGCAACTACGATGACAGTGACGAGCGTACGACCGGCATGTTCACCCGATTTGCCCTGCTGGTGCCCAAACTCCCTGCCGGCGCCCAATGGCGCGTATGGTGGAGTTACCGTGATTTCAGCTGGGACTGGGACGAAGAATAAAACATAGCGAGACAAATACATAAATGGATACCCGTATGCGGCCCACTGTTAGACAGCTTGCCGCATACGGGTATCATTATTTCGCGATGTCCGCTTTCAGTGCGAAATATTTCCAGAGCGGAGCGGCCATAAGCGACTGTTTGATTTCATCTTGGAGTAGCATCTGTTTCACTTCGGCCTCAGAAAGCAGTCTGACCGCTATATCTTCGGTTTCGTCGAGATGCTGGCCGGCAATTTTCTCCACATTTGTGGCAAGGAATGTATAGGTGAGATTATTGGTCGAGCCGGGATTCTGCGACAGCACGGTAAACTGCTGCCACTCACCACGGCCGTAACCGGTCTCCTCAAGCAGTTCGCGCCGGGCCGACTCAAGCGGTGTCTCCCCTTTTTCCGATACACCTGCCACAAGCTCTGTGAAGACCTCGCGTAGACCGTGGCGGTATTGCTCGACCATCACGAACCGGCCGTCGGCAGTTATGGCAATCACATTGACCCACACAGGATACTCAAGCACATAATATTCCGGATGAACCGTGCCGTCT
>CALJBF010000077.1 GCA_938027385.1 uncultured Porphyromonadaceae bacterium
GTACTGCCTTTTTTCTTCCCCACCAAATTTTTTCACCATTTTTTTCGGAAGAGTTTTTCAGAAGGCCTGAACGCGGGCCTGAACAGGGAGTGCCCGATGTGGCCTCAGCAGTCCGGGAATCACAAACGGGAGTTCGCGGCACTGAGTGGGCTGAATGCCTCTTTTCAGCGTTCCACGGCCCGTAGAGGGTGTCGGAAGAGACACCTCGTTGTTAATTTTAGTTAAACCGCAGATTGGCGAATTTCCGTTCTCCCGAGCTCACCTGCACATTGTCTATTGTATATAAATTTGATTTTAGGGAGGTTACAGCGCTCCCCGCTGCCGATTTCATGCACCGTGCTCAAACATGGCATAAGATTTTTATAGATATTTTTTCAACAGGGTATTGCGTATGTTCAGATAAGTTTGTTCCTTTGCATGTGTGTTTTTCATAGTATTAGATTAAGATAAAGGTTTAAAAGGAACAGCCCGTTGTGAAACGGGCTGTTTTCGTTTATTCTACGCACACACCGAACGACAAATTTATTAACCATAATATCATATCTGATGACAAGATTCATTACCTCTCTTTTATTTGCGATAGTCCTGCTGTGCCATGGCGCACAGGCCGCAGACCTCCCCTCGGGCATCCGGGTAACGCCTCAACCGGGCGCGGTTATGCAGTCGATATCCTCATTCACCCTCTCGGCCGGGTGGCTCGACATGAAATACGGCACCAGCACTGCCACAATACTGGTCAACGGCAGCTCATACGGGGCAGCCCTCTCGCTGTCTGAAAACTACGAAAATCTCACGTTCACCCTCGACACCCCGATCAACAATGACGGCACATACAACATCATCATTGCTGAAGACACCTTCCTCATCGGATGGGAGGGTGACCCCAATCCCATAATCGAGTTCACATATAAAATAGAAGGAGGAACCGGCGGCGACACCCCCGGCGGCGACACCGTGCAGAACACCGTGCCCGAAGGGTACACATTCACCCCAGCGGCCGGCACCGAGGTTCCGGTGCTCTCAACTTTCGCTGTCGAGGCCTCGGCAGAGATGTTCTTGACACAGGCATCGCGCCGCCCGCAGATCACGATAAACGGCGAACGTGTCGACGTAATCTCGAACGTTTCGGGAACAGCCGACAACATCCTCACCTGGACCCTCGCCAAACCGGTCAACACCCCGGGCCACTACACCATATATATACCCGAGGGCACCTTCTACGGCTACAGCGAGACCGACAACGCGCCGTTCCTGGTGACGGTGATCGTTACCGGCGGCGACCTGCCCGAACCCGCCTGGTACACCGGCGAGGTGACATCCAATCCGGCAACAGGTTCGTCTGTAAAAGAGCTGAAGAAGATTGCCGTGATGTATCCCAAACTAACATCGGCCTACGTAGGTCCTGAGGCCGGGGGCATAACTGTCGCCAACGATGCCGGTGCTATAGAGGCTGCCTATACCCTCACCCCCGACGAGGACACTTTCAACGAGGCGCATGTGATCTGGCTTGAGTTCAACGAGGCCATCACCGCCGAGGGTGACTATACAATCTCGTTCCCGGCACAGTGTTTCGAGATTGCCAAGTACCCCTCCAACTGGTACAGCGCGCCGTTCACACTCACCTTCAAGGTTACTGACGACTCGGCGATCGCCGACATCGACGCAGACGGCACCGCGGCTCCGGCCGAATACTTCACCCTGGGTGGCGTGAGCATTCCGCGACCCACGGTTCCTGGCATCTATCTGTGCCGCCGCGGCTCGGTGACCACAAAAGTTGCCGTGCGCTGACCCTGCGCCAGCCCTCAGACAAAGCCCATCCAGGCGTGAAAGCACCGGGGCGCCGTGCCACATTCCA